>JAUMCS010000057.1:0-7115 GCA_032122355.1 Burkholderiaceae bacterium | reverse complement strand
AGGGTGTACCGCCCACCCGCGCTGAAATTTGTACCGAATTGGGTTTTCGCTCACCCAATGCCGCGGAAGATCACCTGCGTGCCTTAGCCCACAAAGGCGCGATTGAGCTCAGACAAGGCGCGGCCAGAGGCATACGCCTAAGCCCCTCGAGCTTAGCACCCAAGCATCTCTCACGTGAGAATGAATGGCATTTACCCGTGGTAGGGAAAGTCGCTGCCGGCAACCCCATCACAGCCGTTGAGCATATTGAGAAAACCCTCACCTGCCATGCCGGCTTGTTCACGCAAAAGCCCGATTTTTTGGTGCGTGTCAAGGGCATGAGTATGCGCGACGCGGGCATTATTCATAACGACTTGTTGGGTGTTTGCAAAACGCCCCAAGCCCAAAACGGGAAAATTGTTGTGGCCAGGTTAGATGATGAAGTAACCGTGAAACGCTACTTTAAAACCCCCCACTCCATTGAGCTACATCCCGAAAACCCCGATTTCAAAACCTTGATCATTCCTGCCGATGAAGCCCATATATTCATACTAGAGGGCGTTGTCGTTGGCCTGATTCGTGAGCAAATAGCCTTATGAATATCGTCATTCTTGATGATTACCAAGACGCTGTGCGCAAACTCGATTGTGCCCATCTCCTAGATAAACATAATGCCAAGGTTTTTACCAATTCCGTCAAAGGCATCGGACAACTGGCCGTGCGCCTGCGCGATGCCGAAGTGATTGTTTTAATTCGTCAACGCACCGAGCTCTCCGCCGCATTATTACAACGCCTGCCCAAACTGCGGTTGGTAGTACAAACCGGCCCCATAGGCCCGCATGTGGATGTTGCAGCTTGCACCCGCTTAGGCATTGCAGTGGCCCAAGGCACCAGCCACTACATTGCAGCGGCCGAACTCACATGGGCTTTGATCATGGCTGCCTCTAGGCGGCTTCCGCAATACATCAATAACCTCAAACATGGGGCTTGGCAACAATCAGGGCTTAAAGCGCATGGCATGCCGGTAAATTTTAGTTTAGGCACGACACTTCGAGGAAAAACTCTGGGTATTTGGGGTTATGGACAAGTTGGAAGCCTGGTGGCTCAATATGGCCGCGCGTTTGGTATGCGCGTGCAAGTTTGGGGATCTGCCAGTACACTCTCTAAAGCTCTGGCCGATGGCTTTGAAACTTGCCCCAATGCAGAAGCATTCTTTCAACAAGCCGATGTTTTAACATTGCACCTTCGGCTTACACCGGAAACACACCATATCGTCACAGCCCACCTTTTGGCTTTAATGAAGCCCACGGCACTACTAGTCAATACGGCAAGAGCTGAATTAATTCAAGAACACGCTTTGATCACCGCCCTCAATCGTGGCAGGCCAGGTTTGGCAGCCATTGATGTGTTTGAGTCTGAACCCCCGCTTGCTGGCCAACCCTTACTGCGCTTAGAAAATGTGGTTTGTACCCCTCATATTGGTTTTGTCGAGAAAGAAACCTATGAACATTATTTCACAGAGGCTTTTACCCATATTCTGCAATTTCTTGAAGGCCATACGCAGGGCTTAATTAACCCCGAAGCCATGCATGTTTTGCGCAAATGAGCCACTACATTGGCCGTTTTGCTCCTTCACCCACGGGGCCACTGCATGCTGGCTCACTGGTAGCTGCACTAGCCAGTTGGCTTGATGCCAAAGCACACCAAGGCACATGGTTCATACGCATAGAAGATGTCGACTACATACGCTGCAAGACTGAATTTACTGAAATTATCCTGAGCCAACTGCTTACACTGGGCCTTCATTCTGACCTGCCTATTTGCTATCAAAGCCAGCGCAGTAAAGCATATCAGAACGCGCTAGATTGCCTCATCCAACAAGGGTGGGCTTACCCTTGTGGCTGTACTCGCAAGTTCATGCAAAATACACCCACCGGCATCTACCCAGGGACCTGCCGGCATGGCCTAAATGGCTTACTCGCCAGAAATTGGCGGGTAAGCACTGGCCTAAACCATAAACCCATTGCAATCCAATGGGATGACCGCAATTTGGGCGCACAAACCCAAAACATAACCCAAGAAGTTGGCGATTTTGTTTTACGCCGAGCCGATGGCCCTTGGGCTTATCAGCTGGCAGTGGTGGTAGATGATGCAGCACAAGGGGTCACACATATAGTTAGGGGTGAAGACTTGGCCGACAATACCTCACGGCAATGGCACTTGCAAAATTTATTGGGCTTTCCGCACCCCGAGTATTTACACACCCCTTTGGTGTGGGCAGAGGATGGTCAAAAACTATCGAAACAAACCGGCGCCAAACCCCTTGATATTACTCAGCCCATCGCTTGCTTAAATGCAGCTATAGATGTATTGAACCTACCTCAACCATCCACCGAGCACATACCCACTTGGCTGCACCAAGCCACTGGAATTTGGGCAGAAAAATTTAAGCTAAAGCCGCGGTAGCAGCATGATTTTCAGATATGCTTAGGGTTTTGCCTTTTCACGCAAAAGCCTAGGTTAGCCGCTTTAGCTCAGTTGGTAGAGCAGTTCATTCGTAATGAAAAGGTCGACAGTTCGATTCCGTCAAGCGGCACCACCCATCACTCATGGTATTGAGCTACCCTTTGCACCTCGTTGCGCGAACCTAATACCACCGCAACCCGCTGATGCAGTTGCGTCGGTTGTAAATCCAATATGCGCCGTGTGCCATCTACAGCTGCACCTCCGGCTTGTTCTACCAAAAATGCCATCGGGTTGGCCTCGTACATGAGACGCAATTTTCCAGGTTTGTTGGGTTCACGATGATCCCATGGGTACATAAAAATCCCCCCACGCGTCATAATGCGGTGCACATCTGCCACCATCGAGGCAACCCAACGCATATTAAAATTTTTGCTTCGGGGGCCCTGAGCACCTTGCAAACACTCGTCAATGTAGCGGCGCACGGGTTCAGCCCAATGGCGCATGTTGCTCATGTTGATCGCAAATTCTTGAGTATCAGCGGGTATTTGTACTTGATCAGCGGTTAATACCCAAGAACCCAGCTCACGATCAAGCGTAAACATCACGACACCAGCACCCAAGCTAAGCACAAGGGTGGTTTGCGGACCATACACGCAATAACCCGCTGCAACTTGCTGATGGCCGGGTTGCAGAAAATCTTGCTCAGATACCCCAACCCCATGCTCACCGTGCGGCTTGCGCAACACCGAGAAAATGGTACCAATACTCACATTCACGTCAATGTTAGAGGAACCATCCAATGGATCAAACAGCAATAAATAATCACCCTGAGGATAGCCCTCGGGTACCGGGTGAATGCCCTCCATCTCCTCACTGGCCATGGCCGCCAAATGCCCCCCCCAGGCATTGGCCTGGAGCAAAATGTCATTGGAGATAACATCGAGTTTTTTTTGTTCCTCGCCCTGTACGTTTTCACTTCGGGCTGAGCCCAAAACCTCAGCCAATGCCCCTTTACCCACAGCCACGGAAATGCGTTTACAGGCACGAGCAACCACTTCAATTAACAAGCGCAAATCAGTTGCAGCATTACCATGCTGGCGATGTTGTTCGAGTAAATATTGAGGTAGGGAAATGGGGGTATGCTGCAGTGATTTCATGCGGCTAACTCTTGAGGTTGAGCGCCTTCTAAGGCGCGGTTAATGATTTCGCGGACATCAGCACTCAGCTGTGGCCGTTCGGCAATACGCAATAAAGCTTGATGGGCACCACTGCGCATCGGTTGGGCCCATTGCTGCCAATGGTCCATGGTACGCGCCAGCCGAGCAGCCAATTGAGGGTTGAGGGTATCTAATTCCACCAATCGGTCAGCCCAGAACACATAGCCAGCGGCATCTGTTCGGTGGAATGCAGCCGGATTGAACATGCACATCGAAAACACCAAACTGCGCACTCGGTTAGGATTACGGGCACTGTAGGCAGGATGCTGCATCAATGCCTTCACGCGATGGAAGACTTTTCCGTCTTTTTCAGGTGCACGGGCTTGTAGGCTAAACCACTTATCCAAGGCCAAAGGCTCTTGTGCAAAAACTTCATAGAAGTGCTCAAGAGCTCGATCCGCTAAATCGGCATGTGCATCCACCAGAGCCGCCAACGCACCCAAGCGTTCGGTCATGTTGGTGGCATCTTTGACCTGCTGATAGGCCCTGCCTGGCCAAACGGCATCGCCTTGATGAACAGCAGATAATACCAACATACTCAAAGCCAAATTGGCCAAACTACGGCAGCCACTTTGATAAGCACTTGGAGTATAGGCTTGGCGTATTGAATAGGTCTGCCACGCCCACTGCCAATCATCCTGAAGTGCTTGCGCCAACTGCAAACGCAGCGCCTCACGTACCATATGAATCAGTTGCGGTTGAACGCCTGCAAAAGGCGTCAATTGCCCCTGCTCTGCCCACTTCTCGGCAACAGCACCCTCGCTAGGCAGAGTTAAAACCAATTCTTTGAAAGCAGGGTCTAGTTCAGGGTCGCGCAACACTTTTTGCAGTGCTTCTATCAACGCTTCGGGCGCTGGGGTAAACACACCTGACATCGCGGAACTCAGCATCGTGTCAAGCAACAAACGCTGGGCTGATTCCCAACGGTTGAATGGGTCAGTATCATGGCTAAGCAGTATCAATCTCTCAGCCAAAGTCAAGCCATCATCTAACAGGACTGGTGCGGAAAATCCACGCAGTAATGAAGGCACAGGTGGCTCAGGAACGTTCACAAAAGTCACTGATGCAGCCCCAGTAGGTAACACCAGTAATCGGGTCAAGGGAGCTGAAGCACCGTTCATGGCAGCGCCGTCTGACTCAAGCTGCACGGCAATAGCTTGGCCACTTTGGCCCACCAACCCCATCAGTACCGGAATGACCATGGGCAGGGTAGCTTTACCATGAGGCTGGTTTGGTACGGTTTGCTCTAGGGTTAAGGTATAGCGCTGATTGGCTGCATCATAGACGCCCCGCGCTCGCAACTGTGGCGTACCCAACTGGCTGTACCATAAAGCAAAACCCGTGTGCATCTGTGCTAATAAACTTTGCGGATTGGCGGCAACCATGCTTTGTAAAAAATCATCACAAGTGACGGCTTGCCCATCGTGGCGTTCAAAATAAGTTTGCAAACCACGTGCAAAACCATCCCTACCCACCAGGGTTTGCATCATACGCACCACTTCGGCACCTTTTTCATACACGGTAGCGGTATAAAAATTATCAATCGCTTGGTACTGATCAGGCCGCACCGGATGCGCCATGGGGCCGGCATCTTCAGGAAACTGTAGGGTACGTAATTGACGCACATCCTCAATTCGCTTCACTGCTCGGGCACTGGGGCTACCGGCCATGTCTTGGCTAAATTCTTGATCACGAAACACGGTTAAGCCCTCTTTGAGTGAGAGCTGAAACCAATCGCGGCAAGTCACCCGGTTGCCCGTCCAGTTATGAAAATACTCATGTGCCACGACACTTTCAATGTTTGCAAAATCTTGGTCGGTAGCGGTTGCCGCATTAGCCAATACAAACTTAGTATTGAAAATGTTCAGGCCCTTGTTTTCCATGGCCCCCATGTTGAAATCGCTGACTGCGACAATCATGTAACGCTCTAAATCAAGCTTTAAACCAAACCGTGCTTCATCCCAAATGATGGAAGCAATCAATGACTGCATAGCGTGTTCTGTTTTTTCAAGGTCACCTGGCCGCACATAAATTTGCAATAAGTGCTCACTGCCCGAACGGGTGCGGATGGGCTGCGAACGACTCACCAGATCGGCGGCCACCAAGGCAAATAAATAACAGGGCTTGGGATGCGGATCATGCCAGCGGGCATAGTGCCTGCCGTCATTCATGACACCTTCTTCCACCAAATTGCCATTTGAGAGCAAAACAGGATAGCGTTTTTTATCGGCTCGCAGGGTTACCGTGTAGGTAGCCATGATGTCGGGGCGATCTAAAAAATAAGTAATGCGCCGAAAGCCTTCCGCTTCGCATTGGGTGAAAAATCCACCACCCGAAGTGTATAAACCCGATAGCTCGGTATTTTTTTCAGGGGCGATGGTATTGCGGATTTCTAGGGTGAAGGTTTGTCCTGCATCGGTAGCGGGTAAATTCTCTATCAACAACAGGTTATTTTCATGCCTGAAACTCACGCTTTGACCATTGGCCAACACGCGCAATAAGTTCAGCGATTCACCCTGCAAGCACAGAGCCTCGTTCGGTCCGTAGGCCGAATTACGCTCAATTACCATTTTGCTAGAAACGATGGTTTTAGTGGGGTCTAGGTCAAAAACCAAATCCACTTTACGTATCCAATAGCTGGGGGCTTGGTAGTCTTCACGCCTCACCACAACAGAATTAGCGACTGTCATTTTCAATACTCCTAAAGGGGGTTTGGCTTGTTTTAAGCTTTAAAGGCCTTGCTTTAAGCTGGCCTGTATGAATGCATCTAAATCACCATCCAACACTTTTTGGGTGTTGCTGATTTCCACATTGGTGCGTAAATCTTTGATGCGGCTTTGGTCTAGCACATAGCTGCGAATCTGGTGGCCCCAGCCTACATCGGTTTTACTATCTTCTAATTTTTGCTGTTGCTCACGCTGTTTGCGCATTTCATGCTCATACAAGCGTGAACGCAACATTGCCCAAGCTTCATCACGGTTGCGGTGTTGACTGCGATCATTTTGGCACTGCACCACAATGCCTGTGGGCAAGTGGGTTAAGCGCACGGCTGAATCGGTTTTGTTGATGTGCTGCCCACCTGCACCACTGGCTCGGAACGTATCGGTACGCACATCAGCAGGGTTGATATCAATTTCAATCGAATCATCTACTTCAGGGTAAACAAATAACGAGGCAAATGAGGTATGACGCCCACCGGCTGAATCAAAGGGGCTTTTGCGCACCAGGCGATGCACGCCTGTTTCAGTGCGCAAATGACCAAAAGCATAGTCACCCTCGACCTTAATGGAGGCACTACGGATGCCGGCCACATCGCCCTCGGTTTCTTCTAAAACCTCGGCCTTGAAGCCTTTACGCTCACAATAGCGCAAGTACTGCCGCAACAGGATTTGCGCCCAATCACAAGCTTCCGTGCCGCCGGCCCCTGCTTGGATGTCAATAAAGCAACTCAGG
>JAUMCS010000056.1:300-4152 GCA_032122355.1 Burkholderiaceae bacterium | reverse complement strand
AAACTACAAGCCTGCGTATTGACTGATTTGAGAGTGGGCGCAGCCTTTCCAACAGAGCACCCACTCCACGCCGCTTCCCCAGTTTTGCTTTTCGGTGAGAAGGGGGCAAAGGTGCTGCGCGAAGCTGATCTTGTACTTTCCCTCGATTGGCTCGACCTTGGCGGAGCAATAAAGGCAGCTTGGGGGCACTCAAGCCCACCCCGCATCATTCAAATTTCTCAAGACATTCATGTGCACAGGGGCTGGAGTATGGATCATCAGTCATTACCCAAGACGCATGCGCATCTCTTGAGCGATCCTGATCAATTTGTCAGTTCCTTGTTACCGTTAATTTCAGTAGACCGGCGCAGCAACAAAAGCGGAAAAAATTTGAGCACCGTCGAAGTGAGCAAACCCCCGAGCAACGAGCCACTCACTGTTCGTAGTCTGGGTCAGGTTATCAGTTTCATGATTCAAGAAGAAAAAGCCACTTTGGCGCGCTTGCCCTTGGGATGGGCTGCCGATGTTCACGGGTTTCGTGATCCGCTTTCTTATCTTGGTTATGACGGTGGAGGTGCGATTGGTTCTGGGCCTGGTATGGCTATTGGATCTGCGCTGGCTTTGAGAGACCATCACCCTGAACGACTGCCAATCGCAGTCCTGGGAGACGGCGACTTCATGATGGGATGCCAGGCTGTGTGGACCGCTGTGCGATACGGAATTCCAAACCTCATCGTCGTTTGCAACAACCGTTCGTTCTACAACGATGAAGTTCACCAAGAGCAGGTTGCATTGGCCAGAGGTCGCCCCGTCAAAAACAAGGTTATAGGCATGCACATTGGTGGTCCCTTAATCGACATAGCTGGCGTTGCCCGCGCCCAAGGTGCCTTTGGCATAGGCCCTGTTCATACGGGTCTTGAACTTGCTAATGCACTAAAAGAGGGTATTGAAAGAGTTCGAGCCGGGGAGATGGTCGTCATTGACGCCCATGTTGAACCAGGCTATGACCCAGCTATGGCAGATGCATTCAAACACACAGCTTCCAGCACGCAGGAAAAATCACAATGACTGCAAACAATACAGCCTCATCCAACTTAGGCCACAGCCTTCCTACACACCTTGATCTTTTTTATGGTGGTCAGTGGCACTCTCCAAAAGCAGGGGGAACCCAACCCACAATCAACCCTGCGAATGGTGAAGCTCTGGCGAATGTTGCCCATGCAGGCAGCGAGGATGTAGAGCTTGCTGTGCGTGCAGCCCAGAGTGCATTCCCGTCTTGGGCTGCAACTTCAAGTTTTGAAAGGTCACGGTTGCTCCGAGAAGCGGCTGCAATATTGAGACAGCATGCCAGCGAGCTTGCAATGATCGATTCATTGAATACTGGTAACCCTGTCGCAGAGATGGTCAGAGACGCAAACATCGCTGCAACTGGCATTGAGTTTTTTGCGGGACTCATTCCCCAGATCAAGGGGGAGACGATCCCTATGGGAGAAGATCATTTAAATTACTCGCTGCGCGAACCCTTAGGTGTGGTTGCGCGCATCGTTGCTTACAACCACCCACTGATGTTTGCAGCGATGAAGATTGGCGCGCCGCTTGCGGCTGGCAACACCGTCGTGATCAAACCACCAGATCAGGCGCCACTTTCGTCGCTCAGGATGGCTGAGCTCATTGGAAGTGTTTTCCCACCGGGAGTATTGAACGTCATACCTGGTGGCAGGGAGTGCGGTCAAGCGCTCACCTCTCATCCTGATGTTGCCAAGATTACATTAATTGGTAGCGTACCCACCGGCAAAGCAATTATGCGGACTGCTGCTGACACCCTAAAGCCAGTTTTGCTAGAGCTCGGCGGTAAAAATGCCCTCATCATCTTCCCGGATGCGGATCTTGATAAAGCAGTCGATGGCGCAGTGAAGGGCATGAATTTCACCTGGGCTGGGCAGTCCTGTGGCTCAACAAGTCGAATATTCATTCACGACTCAATCTATGACGAGGTAATTGATCGCGTGACCAAGCGGATAGGGGAGAAGCACAAGCCAGGTATTCCAACTGACTACTCAACCACTATGGGGCCACTTGTTAGCAAAGCACAGTTTGAGAAGGTGCTTAGTTACATCGAGTTAGGCAAAAAAGAAGGTGCGACATTGTTGATTGGCGGCAAGCGGTCTGACGACCCCGCCCTGGTCAATGGTTTTTTTGTTGAACCCACCGTATTTGGTGATGTGCAGGTAGGAATGGCGATCGCACAAGAGGAAATTTTTGGACCTGTTCTAAGCGCTTTCCGCTGGAGTACCGAGGCGCAATTATTTGCAGCTGTCAATAGCGTCGATTACGGTTTGACCGCCTCCATATGGACAACTAATTTGAAGACGGCGCATCGCGCCGCAGCAAAGGTCCAGGCTGGGTACGTTTGGGTGAATAACTCAAGTCAACATTTTCCGGGCGCAGCTTTTGGGGGCTACAAGCAGTCTGGGATTGGACGGGAGGAGTGTTTCGAGGAACTCTTGGAATTTACACAAATAAAGAACATCAACGTCACTCTTTGACGGTTTGCATCGAGCCGCCCGCAATTCCTTTAAAAAACGAAAATTAAACCTATGACTATGAATTCACTTGAGACCGATCTTGTCGATAAGCTCGTTTATGCCAACCGTATCCTCTACGACCACAACATCGTAGATGGCCTGGGCCATGTAAGCGTTCGACACCCTAGCCAGCCCGGAGCATTTCTTTTGTCCTGCAATCGGGCTCCAGCAATGGTGCGTAGGAGGGATATCACGACCTATGATTTTGATGGCAATACATTGTCAAATCAAACTGAACGGCCCTACCTAGAGCGCTTTATTCATGGGGAAATTTATCGAGCAAGGCCCGACGTCATGGCTGTAGTTCACAGCCACTCTATCAGTGTGATTCCTTTCGCAATAACTAAAAACATGCTTAAGCCTGTTTTTCACATGTCGGGCTTTTTAGGCGAAGGATCAGCTCATTTTGAAATTCGTGAGGCAGGCGGAAATACAGATATGTTGATTCGCAGCTCTTATCTTGGCGAAGCACTGGCGAAGTCCCTTGGCAAGTGCAATTGTGTATTGATGCGCGGACATGGGTCCACTGTTGTGGGCACTTCTTTGGAGCAGGCTGTTTACCGAGCAATTTATGCCGAAGTTAATGCTAAGTTGCAGTTGGCTGCAATGAGCTTGGGTGAAATCACCTTTCTTAACGAAGAGGAGGCGCAGCTTTCTTCGGACATGAATGACGGACAAATTCCTCGATCATGGAATCTGTGGATCAAACGTCTGGGCACGATTGATTTGGATGGTTAATATGTCCTGACTTGAAGGATGTGCTGTTTGGCATTCCACCAAACCACTAGACCGAAGCGCAGTCTGATGCTGTCGATCGAACTCATGGGGCTTAGTTGATCGAGATGTTTGTGGTGACTTGCTTGACTAAAAATTCCATTTGCTGTGGAATACATGTGCAATAACAACGAACTAAAAGTCGCTCCCTTGCTCGTTGGGAGACAGAAAACTGTCCAGGAAAGAAAAAAGCACTGAATAAATCAGTGCTTTTTAGAGTGGCTCCTCGACCTGGGCTCGAACCAGGGACCTACGGATTAACAGTCCGCAGCATGGTTGAAGTGAATAAACGTTGCTTCCACATTTGCTTCCACACTGCTGTAGATCGTTTGTAACCTTTTGATTTTAAATGGGTTTTATTTCTTGAAGCTGCTCATAAACAAGTTAAGAACTTAAGTTGTCTAAAAATCCTCAATGAAATCAACAGGTTACAGCGCCACAGTTGTCAAAATTTGCTTCCACACCGCTTCCACACTTTGCTGAAAAATTAAGCAGCATTTTTGGGGTCGAAAAG
>JAUMCS010000056.1:0-290 GCA_032122355.1 Burkholderiaceae bacterium | reverse complement strand
GTTCAAGTCTGTCACGCCCTACCATTTACATCCACTCGCCGTTCGGCTGGTTTTTTAAGCCTCTGATGTCTATACATTTGTGTATCATTGAAGTATGAAAATCGCCGGATTTGAGTGGGATGAAGGCAATTGGCCCAAGTGTGGCAAGCACGGGGTTTCACGCGAAGACATTGAGGCGGTTCTGCTTGGTACTCCCGCTGTCATGCCGGACCCTCATCCTGATGAGCCACGTATGAGGGCCATTGGAACGACGGCAGCGGGGCGCTATGTGTTCCTTGTATTCATGTGCG
>JAUMCS010000055.1:707-13269 GCA_032122355.1 Burkholderiaceae bacterium | reverse complement strand
CTTGAAGTTAAGCCTGATTACGCTGAAGTTTATTTGAATCGTGGCGGTGTGCTGCAAGATTTGAAGCGCTGGGATGAGGCCTTGGCTAGTTATGATCGTGCGTTAGAAATTAATCCTAACTATGCGAAGGCGTACTGTAACCGTGGATTCGTGCTTCAAGGGTTTAAGCGTACAGACGAGGCTTTACTCAGCTTTGATCGGGCACTTGAGATTAAGCCTCAATATCCTGAAGCATGGTGTGGTCGTGCTGCTGTATTGTTTGATTTGCAGTGTTGGGATGAGTCATTATCTAATTTTGATTCCGCAATTGAAATGAATTCGGAAAGCCCGATGGTCAATTTTAATCGCGGGATGGTTCTGCTTCGTCTCCATCGCTTGGAGGAAGCTCTTGTTAGTTTTGAACGAACAATCCAAATTAGTCCCAATTTTGCGTGGGCGCGTGGTCAATATTTAAATACTCTATCAAGGGTATGCGATTGGAGCTTTTATGCGAAGCATTTAGTGAGCCTAGTAGAGCAAATTCAGAAAGGTGAAAGGGCTTGCCGCCCTTTTACCACATTGAGTATTTTTGACGGCCCTAAGTTGCAAAAGAATGCAGCAGAAATATATATTCAAGCAAAGCATCCTTTGCAAGCCATGCCCGCTTTTGCTAAAGAGCCTCATCGCAGCAGCAAAATACGTTTGGGTTACTATTCGCCCGATTTCTGCAATCATGCAGTTTCTTGCCTTATCGTTGAACTATTGGAGCTGCACGATAAAAACAAGTTTGAGTTGATCGCATTTTCATTTGGGCCCAATACGCAAGATGATATGCGCCAACGCGTGGCAAGCGCTTTTGATCAGTTTATAGATGTGCGCTTTAAAAGCGATAAAGAGATTGCTTTGCTATCGCGCGAAATGGGTATAGACATTGCCATTGATTTGGCAGGGTTTACGCAAGATGCAAGAACGCGCATATTTGCCTACCGCTGCGCCCCCATTCAGGTAAATTATTTGGGTTTCCCCGGCACCATGGGGGCCGAGTACATTGACTATTTGATCGCAGATGAAACACTCATTCCAGATAGTAGCCTATTGGGTTATAGCGAGAAAATTATCAAAATGCCGTATTCCTTTCAGGCTAATGACCGTCAGAAAGTCATTTCTGATCGAGTGTTTAGTCGGCAGGAACTGGGCCTTCCAGCAAAAGGGTTTGTATTTTGCTGTTTCAATAACAACTACAAAATCACACCCGAGATTTTTGATGTATGGATGCGCGTATTGCAAAAGGTACCGGGTAGTGTGCTTTGGCTGTTAGCGGATAACCCCACAGCTCAGGCAAATTTAACGAAAGAAGCAATTCATCGTGGCGTGGAAGCTGGGCGGCTTATTTTCGCTCAGCGCTTGGCGCTGCCGGAGTATCTGGCCCGGTATCGAGCGGCTGATTTATTTTTAGATACGGTGCCTTTTAACGCAGGCACCACAGCCAGCGATGCACTCTGGGCGGGGCTGCCGGTATTAACGCTCATGGGGGAATCATTCGCTGGCCGGATGGCTGCAAGCCTATTGAATGCCATAGAAATGCCCGAGTTGATTGAGCAAACAATCGATGGCTACGAATCGCGGGCGATTGAGTTGGCCACGAAACCGAAGCAGATGGCGGCCATTCGAGCTAAGTTAGCAGCCAACAGGCTGACCACCCCGCTTTTTAACACTCCGCTATTTACACGCCACCTTGAGCAAGCGTATACCCAAATGCATGAGCGTTATTTGAAGGGTTTGCCTCCGGATCATATTAGGGTAGCGCCTACCAAGGCTCCGTGAGCTCTTTGTGAGGAGTATTTTCGATGATTGCTCCTCAAATATGATACGCACTCTCGTGCGTATACACCACATCCAGTGGATACGCTTTACCCGCATCGTGGTCTTCAATGCATTTCAGCACCATGGGTGATCGATGTCGGTGCGCGCTGGCGCGAACTTCATCTAATGTCATCCACAATGTGCGAACAATCCCAGTATCTAGGCTGAGTTGAGGGTTGGGCGCACTGGCAGTACCGCTGAAGGCCAGTCGAAGGTAAGTCACGGTATCACCGCGCGCAGGATGTGGTGCGCGTGATAAATAAATGCCCACCAAAAACTCTGGGTTGAATTCGCAGGTGGTTTCTTCAAGAGCTTCCCGCACTACACCTTGCTGTGGCGATTCTCCAGGGTCTAGGTGCCCGGCAGGGTTGTTCAATTGCAAACCGTTGAGGGTTTCTTCCTCAACAAGCATATATTGTGAGATGCCCTCATCGTTTTGACGATGAATTACAGCAGCAACCGTCACACTGGGTTTCCAACGAGTATTCATAAGGGCTATATGCTAACGAAAATTATCAATGCTTCTTGTAAAGTTTGCTTAATTCTTGGGCTGCCTTGTGTAAACTCTTGGGGTTTCTAATAAAAAGGAAGTTTAAAGCATGTTAATTGGTATACCGCTTGAAACTATGGTGGGCGAAACTCGTGTGGCGGCAACGCCTGAAACCGTTAAAAAGCTCATTGCTCAAGGGCATAAAGTATGTGTCCAGTCGCAAGCCGGTTTGGCTTCTGCTTGTACCGATGAGGCCTATACAACGGCAGGCGCACAAGTGGTCGATCGGGCGGCGGCTTTTGCCGCTGATCTGGTCTTGAAGGTGCGAGCCCCATTTGCTAACGAATTAGCTTTGATGCGCCCTGGCACAGCATTGGTAGGTATGCTCGATCCCTTTCATCGCAGTGGCCTCGATGCGATTGCTGCAGCGGGTGTTACCGCATTCGCATTAGAGGCAGCACCGCGCACCACTCGTGCTCAAAGCATGGATGTATTGTCATCGCAGGCAAACATTGCAGGCTATAAGGCCGTGATGATGGCCGCCAATCACTATCCCCGTTTGTTTCCTATGCTCATGACAGCAGCCGGCACTATCAAGGCTGCACGCGTGGTCATTTTGGGCGTGGGGGTGGCCGGTTTACAGGCCATTGCAACCGCCAAGCGTTTGGGTGCGGTCATTGAAGCATCTGATGTCCGCCCATCCGTGAAGGAGCAGGTTGAATCACTGGGGGCTAAATTCATTGATGTGCCCTATGAAACGGTTGAGGAAAAAGAGGCAGCTGAAGGCGTAGGTGGTTATGCTCGTCCCATGCCGCAAAGCTGGCTTGACCGGCAGAAAATTGAAGTGGCTAAGCGGGTTGCTCAGGCAGATGTGGTTATTTCAACTGCGTTGATTCCTGGCCGCGCTGCACCTGTTTTGATTACCCCAGAAATGGTGCAATCCATGAAGCCTGGCAGCGTGATCATAGATATGGCTGCAGGCAAAGGTGCTGATGGTGTGGGCGGTAATTGCCCCCTAACTGAAGCTGGGGTTACGGTGGTTAAGCACGGTGTGACCTTGGTTGGTGAAACCAATATCCCCGCCACGGTCGCGGCTGATAGCTCGGCCTTGTATGCCCGTAATGTTCTTGACTTTTTAAAGCTAGTGCTAGAAAAAGAAGCTACTTCCATCAAGCTAGACATGGATGATGACATTGTCAAAGCGTGTTTAGTGGCTCGTGACGGTGCCGTCCTAAGAGCCTAATTTTTTGATAACCCAACGAAAGAAATAAACCATGCAGCGCATGATGTTGCGGGCAAAATTGCACCGCGCCACAGTTACTGAGGCCGATTTACATTACGAGGGTTCATGCGGTATTGACAGGGATTTAATGGAAGCCGCTGATATGAAAGAGTTTGAGCAAATTGAGCTCTACAATGTCAATAATGGTGAACGATTTAATACCTATGTGATTGCTGCTGAACGCGGTTCAGGTGCCATATCCCTGAATGGCGCCGCAGCGCGCAAGGCGCACGTAGGTGACTTTTTAATCATCTGTACCTATGCCCCTATGACCGATGCAGAGGTGCAAACGCACCACCCGCGGATTGTGTTGCTAGATGAGGGTAACCGCATTAAGTCGATTAAACCCAAGGCGTAACAAACCCGATATTAATCATGCGTAGCAGGTTTTTATTGTTTTTGATTTAACTAGTTTGTGAGTGTTTAAACATGGAAATTATCAGTCCCACCATTACCAATCTCATCATTTTTATTTTGGCCATTTATGTGGGTTATCACGTTGTCTGGACGGTAACCCCTGCTTTGCACACCCCCTTAATGGCCGTTACCAATGCGGTTTCCGCTATTGTGATAGTAGGGGCCATGTTGGCTGCTGCCATGACCGAAACGCCTTTGGGTAAAACCATGGGCATACTCGCTGTTGCTCTTGCCGCCGTGAACGTGTTCGGTGGGTTCTTGGTCACTCGTCGTATGTTGGAAATGTTCAAGAAGAAAGAGCGTCCCAACAAGACAGCCGCTTGATTTAGCGTACGCTGAATTATTGGTTGTGCACATTCTCACTTTATTAAGGAAATCGTAATGTCTATGAATCTTGTCACGCTGCTGTATCTCGTGGCCAGCGTTTGCTTTATTCAAGCCCTCAAGGGGCTTTCTCATCCCACGACATCCATTCGTGGAAACGTTTTTGGTATGTTGGGTATGGCCATTGCTGTGGGTACTACTGCAGCTTTGATTGTGAAGCTTGCCGGTAGTCCTGTGGTTTTGGGCGATGTGCTTATAGGTTTACTCATCGGTGGTGTGGCCGGTACCGTGATGGCTAAACGCGTTGAAATGACCAAAATGCCTGAGTTGGTGGCATTTATGCATAGCATGATTGGCCTGGCTGCCGTATTCATTGCAGTAGCTGCTGTGGCTGAGCCCTGGGCATTTCAAATTGTCCAGAAAGACATTTTTGGCTATGCCCCTGCGATCCCCTTTGGCAACAAGCTGGAATTATTTTTGGGTGCTGCCATTGGCGCGATTACTTTCAGTGGTTCGGTGATTGCTTTTGGTAAGCTGTCCGGCAAGTATAAGTTTCGTTTGTTTCAGGGTGCGCCTGTGGTTTTCTCTGGGCAACATTGGCTCAACCTGATCTTAGCTGTTGCTACGATCGGCTTTGGCTTGCACTTTGCTTTCACAGAAAGTTGGAATTCCTTTTTCTGTATGTTGGCGCTTTCATTTGTATTAGGCGTGCTCATCATTATTCCTATTGGCGGTGCGGATATGCCCGTGGTGGTTTCTATGCTCAACAGCTATTCGGGCTGGGCTGCCGCAGGCATTGGTTTTTCATTGAATAACAGCATGTTGATTATTGCCGGTTCATTGGTAGGTTCATCCGGTGCTATTCTTAGCTATATCATGTGTAAAGCCATGAACCGCTCGTTCTTTAACGTGATTTTGGGTGGCTTTGGCGGCGATGCCAGTGCAGGTGCCACGGGTGCTGCGCAACAACAGCGCAATGTACGCAGCGGCAGTGCGGATGATGCGGCCTTTATTTTGGGTAATGCTGAAACGGTTATTATCGTTCCGGGTTATGGTTTGGCGGTGGCTCGTGCCCAGCATGCGGTAAAAGAATTGGCCGAAAAGCTCACTCACAAAGGTGTGAATGTGAAGTACGCTATTCACCCCGTTGCAGGCCGTATGCCTGGGCACATGAATGTGCTTTTGGCCGAAGCTGAAGTGCCCTATGATCAAGTGTTTGAGATGGAAGACATCAACGCTGAGTTTGGCCAGGCTGATGTGGCTATTATTTTGGGTGCCAATGATGTGGTAAACCCTGCGGCCCTGCAAAAAGGCTCACCTATCTATGGCATGCCGATTTTGGAAGCCTATAAAGCTAAAACGATTATTGTCAATAAACGCAGTATGGCAGCTGGGTATGCCGGTCTTGACAACGAACTCTTCTACATGGACAAAACCATGATGGTATTTGGCGATGCCAAAAAAGTGGTAGAAGATATGGTGAAGGCGGTTGAATGAGCGGTAATCCGATAGAGCGCGGTATACGCACCGCGCTAGAAGATTATTTCAATGATCTCAATGGTCTGGCTACCCCGCATAACTTATATGCCATGGTGGTGCAGGCCGCTGAAAAGCCTTTGCTTGAAATGGTACTCAAACGTACCGACTATAACCAGTCTGTGGCCGCACAATGGTTGGGTATTAACCGCAATACCTTGCGACGTAAATTGCTCGATCACGGATTGATTGATTAATTCTATAAAGGTTGCATGATGACAACGGCATTGATTTCAGTTTCCGATAAAACAGGCATAGTTGAATTTGCCCGCCAGTTACATACGCTAGGCGTGAAGTTACTCTCTACCGGCGGTACGGCCCAGTTACTGGCGCAGTCGGGCTTGCCTGTGACTGAAGTGGCCGAGATGACGGGTTTCCCAGAAATGCTCGATGGCCGTGTGAAAACCCTGCACCCTCGTGTCCATGGCGGCCTTTTAGCCCGCCGTGATGTGCCTGAGCATATGTCTGCTTTGGCTGCCCACGATATAGCTACCATTGATATTTTGGTGGTCAACCTCTACCCCTTTGAGGCCACGGTCGCCAAGGCCCATTGCTCGTTAGCGGATGCCATCGAAAATATCGATATTGGTGGGCCGGCCATGGTGCGCAGTGCCGCCAAAAACTGGAAAGATGTCGCAGTACTGACCGATGCATCACAATACCCTCAAGTGCTAGTTGAATTGCAAGCAGGGCGCATTAGCCGTGCCACCAAGTTTGCACTGTCTGTGGCGGCCTTCAATCGCATCAGCCAGTACGATGCAGCCATCAGCAATTACTTGTCATCGATTGAGTTACCCGAGCAAGATGCCCAAACGCCTGTGCGTACGGAATATGCGCAGCAAGAAAACCTGATTTATGTGAAGCGCCAGGATTTGCGGTATGGCGAAAATCCGCACCAATCGGCCGCTTTTTACAGTGAGTTAAATCCTGCGCCAGGTTCGTTGGTGACGGCCACTCAGTTGCAAGGCAAAGAGCTTTCTTACAATAATATTGCCGATGCTGATGCTGCTTGGGAATGTGTCAAGGCATTTGATCCGGTACTCGATGGTCCGGCCTGTGTGATTGTCAAACATGCTAATCCCTGTGGGGTGGCACTGGGTGCTGATGCACAGAGTGCTTATCGCAAGGCTTTCCAAACAGATTCCACTTCAGCTTTTGGTGGCATCATTGCCTTCAATACGCAACTAGATGAAGCTGCGGCCTTGGCCGTTTCTCAGCAATTTGTCGAAGTATTAATTGCTCCCGACTACACAGATGCTGCCCTCAAAGTACTGGCGAATAAAGCCAACACTCGAGTGTTACGTATTGCCATGGATGGTGTGAATCGGCAAGCCGGTGATGCGCATAGCCGCGGGCTTAACGCAATGGATATGAAGCGCATAGGTTCAGGCTTACTGTTACAAACAGCCGATAACCATGTGCTTAACGTTGCGGATGTGAAGGTGGTTACGCAAGTGGCCCCGACACCGCAGCAATTGGCTGATTTAATGTTTGCTTGGAAAGTTGCGCAGTTTGTGAAAAGCAATGCCATCGTATTTTGCGGCGGTGGTATGACGCTGGGCGTTGGGGCAGGGCAAATGAGCCGTATTGATAGTGCGCGCATTGCTTCGATAAAGGCAGAGAATGCGGGCCTCAAACTGCAAGGTTCTGCAGTGGCCAGTGATGCTTTCTTCCCATTCCGAGATGGCCTAGATGTGGTCTGTGATGCCGGTGCAACTTGTGTAATTCAACCTGGCGGATCGGTGCGTGATGATGAGGTGATTGCGGCGGCTAACGAGCGTGGTATTGCCATGGTGCTCACGGGTGTGCGTCACTTTAGGCATTGAGAGCCGGTGCGGATACTTGGTATAGACCCGGGGCTACAAAACACGGGTTTTGGTGTGGTGGAGGTTGACTCCGCTGGACTGCACTACGTAGCCAGTGGCACGATACGTACAACCGGATCTCGGACGGGCACGGTAAAAGGTGACTTGCCTGGTCGATTGAAAATATTATTTGATGGTATTCGTGAGGTCCATCAGCGCTATCAACCTACGCAGGCCTCGGTAGAAATTGTATTTGTGAATGTGAATCCCCAAAGTACTTTGCTGCTGGGGCAAGCTAGGGGCGCTGCTGTCACAGCATTGGTGGCGTGTGGTTTGGAGGTGAGTGAGTACACAGCTTTGCAAATGAAAAAAGCCGTTGTGGGGCATGGTCATGCCCGCAAAGAGCAGGTGCAAATCATGGTGAGTCATCTTTTGAATTTGCCTGGTTTGCCGGGTAAAGATGCTGCAGATGCTTTAGGTTTGGCCATTACCCATGCTCATGCAGGGGCATCTTTTGCTGCGTTGCAAGGTGGAGCTGAGCTGCACAGACGGTCACATGCTTTATTTAAACGCGGTCGAGTGTATTGAATCATTGAAACGTGAGTGATGCCTATCTGATGGTTTAGCCTAACGTAGGGTGTGGTTGTGAAAAAGGCTTGTTGAAAATCGATTTGTTCAGGGTGGATTTTCCGGAGTAAATTGAGTGCAAAGTTTCAGGGCTTTATCAAGAAAAATCTGGCGATCCGCAGGATGGAAATGAGCATGACTGAGCACGCTGTGTAATTGAAAACAAAGTATAGCCAGAGACTGAAATGTTGGGACTGAAAATTCCATCTCATTGGCAATGAAGCTAAGCTCGTTCTGTGCCATTTGGGCATGAGCATGCCCAAATGATAAGTATTCACCGTGATTTATCATACGATCGATCGTTCCAAAACCATAGGTTTGCCAGCCCATTTGCGGCGCGTAATCGCCTATACCCAGCTCTGCAGCGCACTATTGCCAGACTGGCGTATGTTGTGGCACTAAGTAATATGCAAATTTCTGGTAACCAGTAAAGCCTCCTAAGTGATTAATTAACTCTATTTTGGCACGCCTTGCAGCAAAAAAGGTTGTATGTCCTGTCCATGGCCAAATAATGGTTGAGCGCCATAAGCCTAGTTTATGTAATCAGCCAAACGGGTATAAGGCGACGTGAATAGCTGAGCGACAGCGGGCACAGTAGGCAAACGAATATCGATGAAAGGTAGAACTTGTTGCAATAAAGCAAGCAATGAATAGGCTGCATGATTGATTCCAAGCTGCTGAGCAATTGAGCGCACCGTTTGCACGCTCCACCATCCTGTACCCCAGGTAATAGCCTTCATCAACGCCTGATCATGGCAAAAAATCAAACCTACGATCCAGCCATAATAATGGCATATAGGATCTGTCAGTAAACTCCAAATTAGGCCAGTTAGGCAGCTCTTGCTCAAAGCTGGCAAGAATATTGCTTAAGTTTTCCAAGTGATGCAAAGGAATAGCACCACCAAACCAAATCGTATGAAAGGGTAAACTCATTGGGTCACCCGCTTATGCGCTGTAGTTGCTCCTACCAAAAGGGCATAAAAATGCTTCGTTAACAAATTCATTATTGGTTCATTCAAAGTAAATGATTTTTGCTTCCAGCGTCATGGTTTTCCTGATATTTTGATCAAATTAAATCAGGTTTACTCAGAAATGTGTTTGGGAAATCCCCAAAAAAGTGTTGAAATATGAAATATACTTGGAAAAAAGTGTGAAAATATACGGACCATGAACACAATCCTGGAAACATTCACGCCCATTATGCAAAAAAAATTCGTGCTTTTGCTTAACCATTTGCTGAGCACTGAGCCTATTGCCATGGAGCGTTTGCATAGGCACCAGGGTAAAACAATCTTGCTAAGGCCCCATGCCTTTCCCGCATTACTGGAAATGTTTATGCCGGAGCTACCCACTTTTGCTATGGCCATCACTCCTGCTGGTTTATTAGATTGGCGAGATGACAAATTGAGTAACCCTGATTTAGAGGTGACGCTGGATGCGTCAGATCTCATGGCACTTGCTTCAACCTGGATGGATAAGGCCCAGCCACCATTACGTTTGATTGGTGATGCTCAGTTGGCTACTGACATTAATTGGTTGGTAGAGAATATCCATTGGGATGTAAGTGTTAATTTAGAGCCAGCATTTGGCCCACAGATGGCTATGCAAATAGCGTCCTGGGGTGAATGGCTAAAGGCTGGATTAAATGGTGCCTTGCAACGCCTACAAGCGTTGATGTCGCGTAGATCTGCTTAATCTTTAATAGATATTTTCCAGCTTCATGAAGTAGAAGAGGCCTTGCTGTGCGACAGTTTTTACGCTTGATATTTATCGTATTTACTTTGCTGCGTTATGGCGTGGATGATATTGCCCTTTCGGGTTTCAAACAACGCTGGATTCGATATTTAGCCTGGGTAGTGACCATTGGGCGGCGCTTTGATCAGCCTCGGGGCGTGCGTCTACGAGTTGCGTTTGAGCGTTTAGGCCCGATTTTTGTTAAATTCGGCCAAGTATTGTCTACCCGACGCGATTTATTACCCCTAGATATCGCCGATGAGCTGGCCTTGCTGCAAGATCGCGTGCCACCTTTTTCGGCGCAACAGGCGCGCAGCATGATAGAAAAAGCATTGGGCCAATCCATCGAAAGCTTGTTTGCCACATTTGAGGCCGAGCCTGTTGCCAGTGCTTCGATTGCTCAAGTACATTTTGCCACCTTACCTGATGGGCGTGAAGTAGCGGTTAAAGTGTTGCGCCCAGGTATAGAGGGTGTCATAGATGCAGACTTGAATTTATTGCATCGGTTAGCTGCTTTGGTGGAGCGTTTAGGCAGCGATGGTAAGCGCCTGAGACCGCGTGAGGTGGTGGCCGAGTTTGATACCTATTTGCATGACGAACTCGATTTATTACGTGAGGCTGCTAATGCAGCGCAGTTGCGACGCAATATGCAACCCCTGAATTTGGTATTGATTCCCGAAATGTATTGGCCCTTATGTAGCCCCAGTGGAGTGATCGTGATGGAGCGTATGCGTGGCATTCCCATAGGTCAAATGCAACGTTTGCGCCAAGCGAGTTTAGACTTTAAAAAACTCGCCCGTGATGGTGTCACTATCTTTTTCACACAAGTATTTAGAGATGGTTTTTTTCATGCTGATATGCATCCGGGTAATATCATGGTCAGCACTGATCCTGCTACCTTTGGGCAATACATTGCCTTGGATTTTGGCATCATGGGTACGCTCACAGAAGTTGACAAAGATTACCTGGCACAAAATTTCATTGCTTTTTTCCGGCGCGATTATAAGCGCGTGGCAGAGTTGCATATTGAAAGTGGGTGGGTACCACCCGATACCAAGGTGAATGAGCTTGAGGGTGCTATCCGCGCCGTATGTGAACCGCATTTTGATCGTCCGCTCAAAGATATTTCCTTAGGTCAAGTGTTGCTGCGTTTATTTCAAACTTCGCGCCGTTTCAATGTATCCATTCAGC
This sequence comes from Burkholderiaceae bacterium, assembly GCA_032122355.1. GTDB lineage: Bacteria > Pseudomonadota > Gammaproteobacteria > Burkholderiales > Burkholderiaceae_C > RFTU01. The sequence goes on along the minus strand of JAUMCS010000055.1, from coordinate 2,021 downwards.
CGCAGTTGGTGTTATTGCAAAAAACCTTGTTGAATATTGAAGGTTTAGGCCGTGAGCTTGACCCGGATTTAGATTTGTGGAGCACGGCTAAACCCTTTTTAGAGCGCTGGATGAATGAGCAAATTGGTTGGCGTGGATTTATTCGCACCCTTAAAACTGAGGCAACACGCTATGCTCATGTGATACCTGAATTGCCACGTTTAGTGCATCAGGCTTTGCAGCGCCCACACTTGCCTGCTCGAGATGAAACTCTGCTGGCATTGCTAGCAGAGCAACGTCGCATTAATCGTTATGTCATGGCTATACTTTGGGCCGTTCTAGGCTTTATGCTGGGAACAATTACCGTGTTATGTTGGGCCAATAGATACCTTTGGTATTATTAAGTCAGGAGCAATTGGTGAATACGGTTTTGATTACCTTTGTGGTGCTGTATTTGGTAGGTACTTTAGCGATTGGTGCTTGGGCTGGTACCCGCATCAAAAACACAGCCGACTTCGCCATTGCTGGGCGTAGTTTGCCCTTGATCATGGTCATTACCACCACCTTTGCCACCTGGTTTGGTGCAGAAACCGTCATGGGTATCCCCGCCAAATTTGTTCAAAATGGCCTAGGTGCGGTAGTAGAAGACCCCTTTGGTGCCGGTTTGTGCTTGGTATTGGTGGGCTTGTTTTTTGCTAGCCGCTTATATGGCATGAATTTACTCACAATTGGTGACTTTTTTAGACATCGGTATGGTCGTGGGCTGGAGGTGTTTTGCTCTGCCGCCATCATTTTGAGTTACTTGGGCTGGGTAGCGGCGCAAATCACTGCATTGGGTTTAGTGTTTTCTGTACTCACTCAGGGGGCAATGAGCCCTACCATGGGCATGGTGGTAGGTACATTAGCTGTTCTCATTTATGTAGTGATTGGTGGGTTTTTGGCAGTGGCCTGGACTGACTTTATTCAAATGATTGTGTTAGTTATAGGGCTATCCGTAATTGCCGTGTATTCTGCTAATTTGGCTGGCGGATCGCATGTGGTGTTGAACCATATGCAAGCCCAAAACCTATGGCAATTCTGGCCTGAACCGACTTTCACTGATGTGGCATTTTTTATAGGTGCAGCTTTAACAATGATGCTAGGCAGTGTTCCCCAGCAAGACGTATATCAGCGGGTGATGTCAGCCAAAGATGCTAAAACGGCTAAGCGTGGTGCAGTAATTGGTGGGGTCAGCTATATTTTGTTTGCCTTTGTGCCTATGTTTATTGTTGCTGCTGCCGTGGTGGTGATGGGGGCGTGCTGGTGCTGCTTGCTCTCTCGGGTGGCGCGCGAGCG
>JAUMCS010000055.1:0-697 GCA_032122355.1 Burkholderiaceae bacterium | reverse complement strand
AAAGTACCTCATCGGCTACTTTGTTAGCACCTGCCACCAGTTTTGTGGAAAACATACTTAAAAACTTGCGCCCACACATGGGGGATCGGCAGCAGTTACTGGCTATGCGGTGGTCTATTGTCGTATTTGCTGCGTTGGTTTTGGCTTATGCTATTGCTATGCAGGGTACTTCGATATATGAGTTGGTATCATCTGCTTACCAAATTACCCTAGTGGGTGCTTTTGTGCCTTTGGTGTTTGGTTTGTATTGGGGTAGGGCAACCACCCAAGGTGCTATTTTTTCTGTGGCTGCCGGTATCGGTTTTTGGATTTTATTTTTTCCTCAGGTCAGTGGACTAGGCGAATACTTCCCGCCACAACTGGTTGGCTTGGTTGCTGCTATCGTAGGTATGGTATTGGGTTCGGTGTTGCCTCAATGGTTAAAGAATAGGCATGATGCGGATCATCGCGTGCAAGGGTTAAATTGAGTGGATTTCTCATACAGAAGTTCGATACTAAACTTCAATTTCCCCCTGATTTCTCACCCCCCCCACCTAATGGAATCAAGGGTTTAGCGAGTTTATTTGACGAATATTCGAAATGCTTGTAGTGGCACGTTTCATCGTTAATGTAGTTTTATTGTGTCCAATTTATGCTACACTTCTTGCATGTTCATCAAAGTCACCCAATCCGGCTCTCGGCGCTACGCCCAGTTGGT
>JAUMCS010000054.1:3516-3822 GCA_032122355.1 Burkholderiaceae bacterium | reverse complement strand
CGGCCTTCGCCGGAATGATGGCTGCGCTTTAAGATGAAATGCGTCGTACCGGAGCAGGCCGGAACCTAGTGGTTGAATATCAGCGGTTGCCGAGGCCGCACCCTGCAGTCACTGTAGTACTCTGGTCATTTATCAGTGCAATAGGTACTGGGGGGTACAATTTTTTATCAGGTGGGTACTCACGAGAACTTTTACGCTGAGTTAAAACAATACCTCCGACAGGAAAAACAAAAAGGAGCTTCAAAATGAGCCAAGCATTAACCGCACATGACCTCTTTTTGGAAATGAAGCGCATGCCCACGGCTG
>JAUMCS010000054.1:0-3506 GCA_032122355.1 Burkholderiaceae bacterium | reverse complement strand
CTTTACGCACATGCAAGTATTTGGGCACTTGCAGTATGAACCTTTGTCGGCAGCTGAGGCTGCAGAGTATTTGGAGGTTTCTTTACCTACGTTGCGCCGATATGTGCAGTCGAAAAAAGTGCAGCCATGCCACGTAGTGGGGCGCAATCAGATGTTTTCTGCGGAAGCACTTCGTGCCTTTAAACGCAATCGGGGGTAGGGCGTTCTAGGCAGGCATAGCTAGCCTAGTTTTAGTAAAAATTCGGGCGCATTTCGTGACAAACACTGATCTACCCGTTCAGGTTCTTTTGGCGGAGGCGGCCCGTGCTACCATGCATTAAAATAGCCACCTGTGGGCCCCATGTAATTCTCAAGCAGTCGCCAACATCAGATGGCCAATTTCCGCACTGGCAGGCCTCACCTTGATTTCAATGTCGTATCCAAGTCGTGTGAGGCAATCCATCAGCTTGCGCTCTGATAGGTTGCTGAAGTCACCACGCATCATGTCTGAGACTTTGGGTTGAGAGATGCCCATCCGCTTGGCGGCCTCTTGTTGGGTCAAGCCATGGCTTTTCATGGCTTTTCTGATTTCGATCACCAAGCCAGTTTTTATTTTGAGCTTTTCGGCATCTGCTAGGCCAAGGTCAGCAAACACGTTATCAGAACCACATTGCACTTGAACGCCTTCAATCAGTCGGGTTTTCATTTTCGCAACTCCCTTACATACGCTTCAGCAATTTTCAGCCTGGCGTGGATGATGTCCATGTCTTCTTTCGGCGTGGCAATACCGCGCTTGCTCTTTTTTTGGAAGCAGTGAAGGACAAAAACTGCTTCAGCAAACTTCACGGTGTACACGGCACGGTAGGTGCCGCCAACATCGTCTTCTACTACTTCAAGCACGCCAGCACCACCAAAGCCTTTGAGTACTTTGGCGGCTTCATGCTTGTCGCCCGCCTGCGCTAGCGAAAGAGCAAAGCCGAAAAGCCGCCGAACGTCGGCTGGCAAGTTCATCAAGTCTTTGTGGCTGCTACCTATCCATTCAAGCGGTTTTTCGTTTATTGGCATCCCTCAAATATACATTAAAAGGTATAAGAAGTCAATCAACTGTATCCCGCCAGTACATATCGCACTAGCGTAATAAAGTGCCTTGTATTTTATTCCTAAATGGATATAATTTTAATGTCTTTGGCTTTGCGCTGCACCTTGCGCAGATGGGGAAAAAGCACGATCAAGCTAAGCCGCTGAGGGGGTTTGGCGGAGCGGGCGTGCTAGAGGTCGTAGAAGACCACATGGGCGACACGTATCGAGCGGTTTACACGGTCAAGATTGCCGAAAAAGTCTAGGTGTTGCACTGCTTTCAGAAGAAATCCACCAAAGGCATCGAAACGCCAAAGCATGAGATGGATTTGATCCGCGAACGTTTGAAGGCTGCGCAGGCGCATGCCAAAGGAGCTTGATATGATTGAGATTGAAACAGGATCGGCCAACATCTACGAGGACCTCGGACTACCCGAAGCGACTGAGATGCAGGTCAAAGCAACCTTGGCTGCCAAGATCTGCGAGATCATCAAGCATCGCCAGCTCACGCAAATCCAGGCGGCTGAGATTCTCGGAATGCCACAGCCCAAACTGTCAGGCATGCTGCGCGGTCAGTTTCGGGGCATCAGCGAAGCCAAGATGCTTGAGTGCATGAATCGTCTGGGTCGGGATGTCGAGATCATCGTGCGCAAGCCATCACGTTCGCGCACCATCGGGCGCACTAGCGTGGTTTTCGCCTGAAAGACGAGCCTATCTAATACCCATTCTCATCCGCTGGGGGTGTGGCCGCCGTAGGCGGATGGAGTGGTTTAAAAGCAATCCGGCACTTATGAATAGTGGAACTATGCCCCTAGATTCCGGCCTTCGCCGGAATGATGGCTGCGCTTTAAGATGAAATGCGTCGTACCGGAGCAGGCCGGAACCTAGTGGTTGAATATCAGCGGTTGCCGAGGCCGCTCCCTGCAGTCGCGATAGTTGCCCGGTCATTCGTCAGTGCAATAGGTACCGTACAATTTTTATCAGGTGGGTACTCACGAGAACTTTTACGCTGAGTTAAAACAATACCTCCGACAGGAAAAACACAAAGGAGCTTCAAAATGAGCCATGCATTAACCGCACATGACCTCTTTTTGGAAATGAAGCGCATGCCCTCAGCTGAGCGGGTCAAATTCTTTTCGCTCATTACAAACGAGGCGTTTCGGGATGATAACTTCACCCATATGCAAGTATTTGGGCACTTGCAGCATGAACCTTTGTCGGCAGCTGAGGCTGCAGAGTATTTGGAGGTTTCTTTACCTACGTTGCGCCGATATGTGCAGTCGAAAAAAGTGCAGCCATGCCACGTGTTGGGTCGTAATCAGATGTTTTCTGCGGAAGCACTTCGAGCCTTTAAGCGCAATCGGGGGTAGGGCGTGCTAGGCAGGAATAGCTCGCCTTCAAACAAGATTTAAAAACCTTGTACTAATTTAGTCAAATTCCGGACGCATTTCGTGACAAACACCGCACCTGCAGTCACTGTAGTACTCAGGTCATTCATCAGTGCAATAGGTACTGTCAGAATGCAGTGATGGTCTTCATTGGGTTGGCCCATTCAGTCAGGTTCGAATGGGCTTTTGTATAATACTAATATTTGGTCTGGTTTTTCGTTGACAGCATCATTGGTTGGTGTGTGCTGGGCGCCAACGGTAGTTGCCGACTGTAGGTTCACAAACTTAGTGCTTTGGTGGAATGGGGCCAGCACGCAGTTGCGAAAAAAAATACTGTTAGGGGGTTAAGATGCTTGATGGTGAAGATTACGAAGTTGCGATGAACTATCTGTACACTGAAGAATTGCGCTACCTGTGGAAAAGGTTCGACAAAACACCTAAAAAGAACCGGCTACAAGCGGTGCATTACACCATCTGTATTCAATTGGAGCGATATGAACAGCAGAATAACGAGCAAAAGGTGGCGGCTTTCAAGGGTTTAAAGGCTTTTGTTGAACGGGTGAAGTCAGTTAAGGAATTTGAGCAACTAATCGCCGGCTAGCTTCACTTGTGGAATGTATACGCCTATCTGCTTGAGTAGATGTTTCTTTTGTTCGATGCTGATGAGCCACAGAACTATATAACCAGATAAGTTTATTAATCACCTAAGATTGCAGCTTGCCTACAGAACTGGTGGGTTTCCATAAGGCTATTCAGGGGCATGGTACCATTTTCATTTGGTTAGTGGGGTTGTTTTACCTTATCCCTTGTACTGCTGCACCAAGCCTTTAAGCGTTGCGCTGGGCAAGATGGCGTTGTGTGGCACAAGTACATATCCCCACGCCTTGCCGCCATTGCCCAACTCGTGCTTAGTAGCGTTTTCACACCAAGTCACAGCTCCCCCTCTGTCACTATAGTTGTCCGGTCTCTTAAAGAGACGAATTTCATTGTTTGAGGGGTCGGGAAAGATGGAGAAATGCGAGTATTTGATGCGCAATTTAAAGAGCAGATGGTTAGAAAGCT
>JAUMCS010000053.1:0-7863 GCA_032122355.1 Burkholderiaceae bacterium | reverse complement strand
TAAGCCCTTGAAAGATTTGCTGGGCAACCAAATTTCATCTAAAACTTTGGGTTGATTTGCGTCAGAAAGTAGGCGCAAAATATGGATCACGCTTTCACCGGCTTTTAGGCCCAGCGCCTGAGCAACGTGGGTCGGAGCCTTCATGCGGTGGCAGTGTATAAATTGGCGGGTGAAGCTGGGGGTGCTGCCGTTGTTGGCAAGTAAGCGTAAAAAACGATATTGGGTTTCGTTTTCAGCATGCGTAGCCACAAAAGTGCCCCGACCCTGCCGGCGGACGAGTCGGTTTTCAGCCGCCAGCTCATCAATGGCCTTGCGCACAGTGCCTTGGCTGACTTGAAATCGGGCAGCCAGTTCCATTTCACTGGGTATGCTTTCGCCGGGTTTCCATTCGTGAGCTTGCAGGCTTTGCGTAATTAAATCTTTGATTTGCTGATACAGCGGCCTAAAAGCAGGTGCAACGGCCCGAGCTAACGCAGAGGGTGCGTTGGGCGTAATGCGCGTTTGCTCGGGTAGGGTTGATTTTGATTTTGTAGCCATGGGGTAAATTGTCAGCAATCATGAATGCTAATAGTTATATTTTATCTTATATAAGACAAGTATAGGATGGGGCAAAACCATGGATCAAAATTTTCATCTACCCAATGAAAGTATTGATGGAAAGCGTTAGTCTTCAGCGTGTTCGCTTGCTGCGCGTCGAACTCTGAGCACCGTCTTGGGGTTGGGGCTGTCACTTGGGGGTGTCGCTGTGCCCGATGTGTCGGGTGTAGCCAGGGTGCTTGTAGCTGCGTTTGCCTCTGAGGCATTTTCCGGCGGTAGAGCGCGGCTATATGGACTTAGCAGCTGTACCATTTGCCCATAAACCTTCGGGTTGGCTGCGACGATTTCGCGTTGATGCAGGTAGTCAGCTTCGCCCGTAAAGTTACCTACCAATCCTCCTGCTTCGGTGATGATAAGTGCGCCGGCCGCAACATCCCAAGGGCTTAGGCCAATTTCAAAAAAGCCATCGTAATTGCCAGCGGCCACGTAGCACAAATCCAGGGCGGCTGCGCCTGGACGGCGAAGGCCCGCGCATTGCTGCATGACTTCCTCGAACATGGCGACATAGTTTTTGAAGTTATCACCTTTGCGGAACGGAAAACCTGTGCCAATCAATGAGTCTTTGAGGCGAGTACGCTTAGAAACGCGCAAGCGTTTGTCGTTCAAGTACGCCCCGCGCCCTTTGGATGCGTAAAACAAATCGTTGCGTGTGGGATCAAACACCACAGCTTGTTGCAGAACGCCACGGTGGCTCAGGGCAATGGAGGTGGCATAGTACGGAAAGCCGTGAATGAAGTTGGTGGTGCCGTCGAGGGGGTCAATAATCCAGACAAATTCGCTGTTGGGTGCGCCGTGCGAATTGCCTGATTCTTCAGCCAAAATGCTGTGTTCAGGGTAGGCTTGAAGAATGGTTTCAATGATGATTTGCTCGGCGGTTTGATCGACTTCAGTGACAAAATCATTGACACCTTTAGAGCCTACTTTGATGGCTTCTAAATCAAATGATGCACGATTGATGGCAGCGCCGGCCGCGCGTGCGGCCTTCACGGCGATATTGAGCATGGGGTGAATGGCTTGCTGCGACATATATTTTGGCCTTGATCGAATTGAGTATTCGCAAAAGGTATCATTTTAGGCTGACATGAACGCATTCCCACACTCACCCCCACAAGAAACTGCGCTTTTATCTGCAAAGCCGGTTCAAACTCGTTTTATTTTGCTGGATACCAGCCATGCCGGTAACGTGGGTGCTGCTGCGCGTGCGATGAAGGTCATGGGCTTTGATGATTTGGTTTTGGTGCGCCCGCGCTTCGCCGATGTGTTAAGCCGTGATGAAGCCATTGCCATGGCCAGTGGCGCACAGGATGTGCTAGGGCGTGCGCGTATTGTGGATGAATTGGCACAGGCTTTGGATGGCATCACTTGGGCATGCGCTACGGCCATGACGCCACGCGACTTTGGGCCACCCACCCATGTGCCTCGTGCTTATCTTCCAGAATTGGCCATGCAGCAGCCACAAGGAGTGGCATTCGTATTTGGCGGTGAACGCTTTGGCATGAGCAATGAGGATGTTTATCGCTGCCACGCGTGTTTAAGTATTCCTACTGCGGCGGGGTATGGGTCACTGAATTTGGCGCAGGCCATACAGGTGTTGGCTTATGAGTGGCGGCAGGCGTTGGGCGGCTTTGATGGTGTGGGTGTCAATGCCAGCTGCTCACCCGAGCGTTTAGCCGATGGTGCGGCCATTCAGGGTTTACTGGGCCATTGGCAAAAGGTATTGATTGATTTGGGTTTTTTAAACACGGCTGCCCCTAAAAAACTCATGCCCCGATTAAATCAGCTCATTAACCGAACACAATTAACCGAGCAAGAATTGCATATTTTGCGCGGTATTGCACGAAGTATCGAGCGGCTACTGGCCTAAAAAGGGGACGTACATACAAGGCCCCCATTACGCTGACTAGCTACTTGGGGCGATATGCGTTATACCGGCTAGGCCTGTATCTAGTCGCTTAGATGGCAGCCAAGTATTTATAGATGCCCTATACTGGAACCGACTCTTGAACACCAACTTCAACTCAGTTCATTTTGACACTACACTCCACTTATGTTCGAACGCTTACAAGAAGATATTGATTGCATTTTAGAACGTGATCCTGCTGCACGGTCGCGCTGGGAGGTGCTGACCTGCTATCCGGGATTGCACGCGCTGGTGTTGCATCGTTGCGCTCATGTGGTTTGGGGTTACGGCTGGCCTTGGTTGGCGCGTTTTATTTCACAATTCAGCCGATTTTTAACGGGTATAGAAATTCACCCGGCCGCCATTATCGGTAAGCGTGTGTTTATTGATCATGGTATGGGTGTGGTCATAGGCCAAACCGCCGAAATTGGCGATGATTGCACTATTTACCAAGGCGTTACCTTAGGCGGAACATCCCTCACACGAGGGGCCAAACGCCACCCGACATTAGGACGGGGGGTGATTGTGGGGGCTAATGCGCAGGTTTTAGGCGGCTTTACCATTGGTGATGGGGCTCGCATTGGTTCGGGTGCCGTGGTGGTTAAACCCATACCCCCAGGGGCTACCGCCGTGGGTAATCCAGCTAGAGTGATCGAGGATGAAGGCAGCTGCGGCGTTCCTTTGTCACCTATGCAGCCCGGTTTTTCTGCTTACGGAGTGGGGCAGGGCGATGATCCCCTACAACAAACCATCAGCACGCTCACTCAAACCGTATTGACACAATCCGAGCAAATTGCGCGGTTGCAGGCCGAGATAGAGAGGATCAAAAGGCCCAAGAGTGCGTAGACTTTGCGGTGGCCTATGGGGCCTGTCCGCAATATTTATGTTTAAAATGGTAAACGCATTATTCAAATGTTTACCCAAACAACAGTAAGGAATGTTATTAACATGAAACTCACAAAAACACTCTTAATTTCCGCTTTGGTTGGTTCACTCGCTGGACGCCCCGCTCTAGCTAGTGAAATTGCTCCAGCCCTAACACTTCAGCAATCTCAAGTAGATATCAGCCATCAAATGCTTTTTGAACAAGATGGCCAGCCGCTTCAACTGGCTGTTTTATCTCAAAATGAGATGCAAGAAACAAATGGACAATTCATTATTTTCATGGCGGCGGCGTTTGGACTTTTATTATTAGTCGGTTCCCTCGCGAATGACCAAAACAACCAAGACTCTCGCGGCGGTCCGCGTGGCGCCGCGCATGCCCAAAACCAAAGCAAATCTCAATCAACGTTTCAATCCTCTAATCCGCGTGCCCCCCGCTAAATGAGTATTCTTATTCAATGTGACCGATGTTGGTGATGCATGAGGCACGAAGGGCGGAGGTAAACTTTACCTATCTGTCAAGACCCGCATGATTGGGCGCCGACCTATTAAAAAATTTAGGTTTTCCCCTCCGCCCTGTTCTCTTAACTTGAATTAGTATAAAACTGCTTAAACAGAAAGGAATGTTCGTAAACATGAAACTCACGAAGACCCTTAATTTCCACTTGTGGCAGCGGCCTTCGGGCTAGCTGCGTGGGGATTTTACAGATGGTTCAAGTGAACTTTGCTTGTTATGAGTTGCAAGTTTATACTTGTGCTCTATTTTTTGGGAAGGGCTAATAACTTCCCCCATTATCCTCTGTCTGTGTGCAGTCCTCCACAGCCTTTATGAGCAGCGCAATCATTTTTTGCTATACACATACACTTTATAAACCAAATTTTCGTTGAAAGCCACAACCAAGTCGAGCCTATCAATTTTTTTGTGTTTAGTGCGTGACTGTTCAAGCATCAATAATAAATCAATTCGATCTCTAAGATGTATTCACTCAAATTATTGCAGGGCGCCTACTCAGAGCAAATTCCCAATATTAATTATCAAGCTTGTTATCATAACAAGTGGCACCAAAGGTAACTGATGAAGCAACCTCTACTTGCAATTATTTCACTACTACTTTCTACAGTCGCCTGGGCTGAATTGCCTCTGAATGTTGAGAATTTGATTTCAGACAAAGGCAAATTCAAGCTCGAACTCTCCAGCAGCTACTCAAATAGAAGTTCGCGTCAGGCCTCTTCGGGTAGCTACGTGTATCTGCAAACAAGTAATGCATCATTTGTGGCAGTGCCGCAAGTATTTGGCGAGAACCGTACCAATGTAGATACAGTAGTAGGCACCATGGGTTTGCGATATGGCCTGACTAGAAATGCGGATATTTACACCCGATTTTCTTATCTAAACCAAAGCAGCCGATCCATAGATATCGATGGCGGCATTAGCAAAAACCAAGAAAGTTATTTTGCCGATGCTTGGTTGGGTGTTAATTATGAGTTGGTCAAAGAAGGCTCAAAGCCGGCTTTGTTAGGCTTTGCTGAAGTGGCCTTGCGCGAAAAACATCAGCATAACAGCGCAGCACTGAAATCGGCCATGTTGGGTTTAACCACCTACAAAGCCATTGATCCAGTAGTGTTTTCACTTACAACGGCCTATCAAATGGGCAAATCCCGCAATGACGGCGATTTTTCCTATAAACCCGGTAATTTATGGTTTGTATCACCCAGTGTGAGCTTTGCCGTGAATGACCGCGTTACCTTAACCACGGGCATGCAATGGGCCACACGCCAGCCAGGTGCATGGGATGGCATGACCAGGGGCTACCGCACTACCACAACCGACCTTGCCCTGGGTGTGGTTTACGGTATAGAAAAAGGCGAATCACTTAACTTTTTGATCAAGTCGAATTTATCAGGAGACGAAGGGGCAGATTTGTACTTGAACTGGATTCAAACGTTTTAATTTGGCCACTTAGAAAAACGAGGGGCAAATAAAATGCAGAATTATTTGAAACAAATATTCTGGGTAATGGCTCTATTAATGTATTGTGGGCTTTGTTTTGCAAGCCAAGATTCCAATGTGACATTAGCATCGTTGCCAATACCCGAAGGCGTTGATGTGGTGACGCCAGCCGCACAAATACGCGTGCCTGTTCGCAGCTGGAAAACTTTGCGCGATGCTCGGGTGGTCAAACAAAACCTAGATTATTCTTGTGGTGCAGCCTCTTTGGCCACATTGCTCAATGAGTTTTATGGTCAATCTGTGACGGAGCAAGAATTGCTCAAGGCCATGGAAAATGATAAATTGCGTGCATCCTTTGAAGATATGCAAAAAGCATTGCCTCAGTTTGGATTTTGGGCGCAGGGGTATGCAGCCAGCTTTGAGCAGCTCACCAAACTCAAGGCACCCGTGGTAGTGTATTTAAAGCATCGCAAAGACGATCATTTTTCGGTATTGCGGGGCATCAATCAAAACACGGTATGGTTGGCTGATCCTAGTTTAGGCAATCGCACCTATAGCAAGGAACAATTCTTAGAAATGTGGAACACCCGAGATGACAAAGAAAACACAGATCTTTCGGGTAAATTCTTAGCGGTATTTCCTAATCGGGTGGGCATTAGCCCCAGCGCGGACTTTTTTACCAAAACACCACTGCGCCAAACTGTGCGGGCTTTAGAGCAAATACCATTTCTTCCGTGGTTTTGAAAAGTCTGTTTCACAATACTGTTATCAAAAACATTTAGCAATCAACGAATGCCACTCAACTTCGACACTTCCTGCACGCAAGTAGTTGATTCAATTAGAAACGCACTATAAAACGCAGACTACAAAGCGGGTTTTTGAAGGTCAGAAGGGGTCGGTGGTGTCAACTCCAATGCAGCGAACAGCGACTTCTGGGTTGGGGTGATCTCCGATAATCCTGTCAATTTCTTACCATCACTGGTCTCAACGGTCTGCTGATGAATCCGTTTAAGGGTTTCCAGCAGCGTTTTGGCTTCTGCAGTGTTGCCGAGGAGGACTTCATGGGCAATGGGCAGACCTTCAGCGGTTTGCACCAAGGAGAGCATAAACTGGCGCTCAATCAGTCCGGACTTGGCTAAGCCATAAGCACGCACATCGTCTTCGAGGTCAGTTTCGCCTGTGACTGTAACAGTAGTGAGATCATAAAATACCACCGATAGGTCTTGGTCTATCAGTGGGCGCATCAGGCTAGCCAATCTGTTGCCCAGTTTATCGCTATGTGCATCCAGTACATCCATGGCACGCAATAAGTGCTGATGCGATGGACAAGTGGCAGAACCTGTAGGCAGCGCGGTAGTTTCTAACCAGCGCAGTACACCAAGTTTGCTGCCTGGGTCGCACAGGCGGTTAAAGACCATCAGGCGCAGGCAGTGCAGAACATCGACCTCGGTTTTGGATTGCCTCCAAGCGTTAGATAGATCATTAAAACCTAATGTGCGCCAAAGTTCAGACAAAGCCCAGATGTCGCCGGCGTGGCGGCTGTCGGTAAAACGCAAGCCATCAAGGGCAGAGGACACTGGTGTTATGCCACGGGCACGTTGTAAGGCCGCAATGAGAGTGTCAACTTCACCACCGTGTTCTAGACGGCCCAGTGTGCAAACGGTGCGCTGGCGGGGTTTACCTTCCTCGTTGCGAAAGGACTCTACCAACTGGGCGTAGTGCCGAGAGCCGGATTGGGTGACTTTGATGAACATGCAAGAAGTGTAGCATAAATTGGACACAATAAAACTACATTAATGATGAAACGTGCCACTACAAGCATTTCGAATATTCGTCAAAAAACTCCCTAAACCCTTGATTCCATTAGGTGGGGGCATGAGAAATCTGGGGGAAATTGAAGTTTAGTGTCGAACTTCTGCTACCGCAACCGGTCTTGATACCCATCCGATTCCCCACATGACCATGTGGATAACTTTTATAAAGATGAATTAGGGTTTGATGGGTTGTGATTTTATCAATTTATGTGGTAAAAATATCAAAATATATAATTTCGCACGAAGTGAAAGGCCCCAAATGGAAAAGTTAATTGAAACCAAAACTAGCCTTGATCAGGCCCAAGCGAAAAACTTGACATTGAGTACAAAAAAAATCAAGGTAAAAGTAGCTGGGCTTCAAACTTATGGGGTCACTGATCCATCAGAAACAGCTCCAGACTTTATTGTGAAAACAGCAGGGAATGATTCGTTTTTAAGCCATCCCAATGCGCAGGAACTGACATTAGAGGAGTTTTACTCTTCTGCTGCACGCAAAAAAGGTGGGGCCAGACTTGCTGTGACAGCAAGGGGAAATAACAAAGAAACCACAGAATTGATTTTTGAATCAGATGAGGCCTTATCACAGACCAATTTATCCCATTCTACCAGTGACCACCAGATTGTTTACGTTAATGAAAACCCCGAACATTTGTTGTCTGTCACAGGGGATATGCCGAGCATTTACCATGAATTAACAAAATCAAATACCAGCACGGATG
>JAUMCS010000052.1:0-3030 GCA_032122355.1 Burkholderiaceae bacterium | reverse complement strand
GCGCAGCAGCCAGCCCGGGCTGGCATGCACGCTGGACCAGGTGGCTCGCAGGGCGGAGGTGAGGTCAGGGGCATAGCGCCGGGGGAAGCCACGCGGCAGGCGCACAGCAATGCTTCATGAAGCTACGAAAACAGAGATGGAGCAGTTGCAGCAAACGCTCGCAGAATTGGCGCAAAAGCTTTCCCTAGTTGGTTCGGATCTGGGTGAAGGTGGTCAAAAGATCAAGGACGACCTTGAAAATGCTGGGGCCGTATTGGTTGCTAGGGTGCAAGAGATTGCCCAAAACCTGGCTACTGGGGCTCAAAATCTCGACACAGCCGCAGGTGCGGTCAAGGTTGCTATGAATGACCTTGAGGTAACCATGCTAGAGGCCTCAAATATCGGAAAACGTGGCGCCTTGTTTGTTAACGAAGCGTTGGAGAAGACGGGACAGACATTGCAAGATCTTGGCGTCATCACCAATGGCTTGGTCACTGCGTCGAGCGATTTCAATGCGGTAGCTGGAAAAATCAGCGAGGTCGTGGATAACGTTGAGGAGCTTTCACGGGAACAAAGAGGCGTTGTGGCGGCCGTCCGTGAGGTTGCCCCAACTGCTCAAGCTGCGGTGGAGCGGGTTGCAAATGTTCTTGAACATGCAGGTCAACATACCAAGGACTCCATGGAAGCAACTGCTGCTTCGTTGACCCGAACGGTTTCTTCCATTACTGAGGGATTATCGAGTTACACAGATTTGGTAGCGGAGCTTCATCGGAAAATGGATGCAAACCTTGCCAATGCAGTGGGGAATTTCCACACGCACGTCAATGAACTCACCGAAGCTGTGGAAGAGCTTTCTGAAATCATGCAGCAGAAGAAGGACTGACTATGTGGTCGCATACACCGCGCCATTCCGATTTGCACGCAGAAGAGCCGGAGCACAGTTATCTGGCCTCGGCTGCCGATTTGATGGTGGGCTTGCTGTTTGTCTTCATCATCATGGTGGCATTTTTGGCGCTGCAGAATAAATCCAGTAAAACCGATCAGAAGCCACCTGAAAGCCCTGTTGTAGAAGTTACCAAACGCATTGGCATGGAGATTGAAAAAAGTTTGCCGGGCGTTACAGTGAATCCAAGTACAGGAGTTATTACGCTACCGGAGGGGGCTCTTTTTGAATTGGGTAGCTCGGTTCTCAAGGATTCCGCAGTTATCGAATTGAATGATGCGGCCAAGAGATTGACCGATGTGCTGAAATGTTATGTCCACAATCAACGTGCCATGTTGTCCTGCAAGCAAAACCCTGAGGGGCATGAGATTGACACGATTTTCATTGAGGGGCACACGGACAATCGTCCCATGAACAGGGCGGGCGGCAACATCAAACTCTCATTGGACCGTGCGATTTCTGTTAACAATGCGCTAATTCAAGCTGGCACTTTGGCAAGTTTTCGAAATAAGTTGGATCAGCCCATCATCTCTTACAGCGCCTACGCTGATACACGACCACTAATCAAAGAAGACCCTGCTGATGGACGAAACCGTCGGGTTGATTTGAGAATTGTTCTTTCTTACAAGCCTCCGGTTGTGAACTCGTTGCTGGGTGTTGCAGCAGAAGCAGTTAGGAAGTGACTGTGTTGTTTAGACCTTTGCCCCAAGGTATGCAGTTGCTCGAAGCAGCTGTAGCTGCCATGGATGATCCGGGTATCGTGCCTCCGCCACAGGATATGGCGAGCATCGGTGAGCGAATGCGACGTGCTTACGCGCGATCACGCGCTCGCGGTTATGCAGACTTGAGTAAAAGTGAAAAGCGTAAGTTGCCTTTTGCATATTGGGTCGGATCTGATCCGGTACTTTCGCAGGTCGAGCCTGATTTGGTCCGCCAGTATTGGGACAAACATTTGCCTGAAGCGTTGAGGGCAAGCCCTAGAAGTGCGAAAAGATGGCTGGCGCCCTTGTTTTTTGTTTACTGCGAACGTTTCTCAGAGAGCGACCCATTTTTTAAGGATTTCGCAGCAAAGCTTTCGGCTTTAATCTCGCTCGCGTCAGGTCTTTACGCACAAAAACTGCTGGATCTGAACCAGTCGCTCGGTTTTTTCAACCCTGCTGAGGCTCCAAGGCGCATTGCCAATTACATATTTATCAATCGAAGCAAAGGGCTTGATCATTTGCTTCTAGAGCGGCAACTTTGGCCTGCTTTTTTGCAAACGCAGATGGGGGCTGCAATCTTCAAGTCAGCCCTTGCAATTGAAAGCAGTAGATTCCGCGATGAGCAAGCCGCTATTTTCATGATGGATTGGTCTGGACGCGGTGGGGCACATATTGCAAAGACTGAATTGCGTGTTCAGTTCGCGAACGCATTACTTGCCCCGTGGGCGGGCCACCGGCCACCAGACTATGTCAAAAATAAACTGATCGAGTTTTTTATCAAGCCGGGTGGGTATGGTGACCCTCGTTTTGATGGGCACAAGTATTACCAGTGGGATGGTGTCTCACAGCAAGCACGCGGTGTCATTCTTCATTGGCTGACGGGGGATACCCTGCGCGGTTTCATGAAGGTACTAAACATTACCGCAGACGAAATTTGGCAGCACAGACAAAAATTTTGGATGGCATATTACGAGCATGGCCACATTGATGAAGCCTGGATGGCCTTAGGCGAAGATGCATGGCGTAAATCGGTCAGCCTAAGACGCGAAACCAACGGTATGGGGTGCGGGCGGTTGGATGGTGGAGCAGCAAACAATCAGTCGGTGTTGTTGTTGAAAATCGGTGATCTGGTTTTTACCGAGTGGAGTCATAACGGAAGCCTGCGTGCATTTAAAGAAGGCAACCCGAATGCGCCTCGGTTCTATCAAGACAGTTATCACGGTAATGACTTGAGAGCTGCCACATCGCTTGATTTTCACGATGGACTAAATCAACGCCCGCAGCTACCTCATTGGCATTCGGATAAAGGTACTTGGCAGCGTACGGCAAGAGATTTCATTCGGAGAAAAACGGGCGTTCACATTAATGATGCGGAGATTTTGTGAAAGTTAACCTTACATCACAAGG
>JAUMCS010000051.1:0-9107 GCA_032122355.1 Burkholderiaceae bacterium | reverse complement strand
TGGGTGGCACTTTTGGGTTTGCCGTGTGCCGTGGCCTTGCTGGTGTTGGCGCAACCCCTGGTGAGTGTGTTGTACCACTACGGCGCATTTACCCCTACCGATGTGGCGCAAACAGCCCGTGCCCTTATGGGCTATGGGGTGGGTTTGCTGGGGTTGGTTTCGATCAAAATTTTAGCGCCTGGTTTTTACGCACGGCAAGATACTCGAACTCCCGTCAAAATAGCCATTGGTGTGCTCATTCTGACTCAACTCATGAATTTGGTATTGGTGCCATGGCTGGGGCATGCAGGTTTGTCGCTTTCCATAGGCTTGGCCGCTTGGGTCAATGCCTTGTGTTTGTTTGGGGGATTGAAACAATCGGGTGCTTATCGGCCTGAGCCGGGCTGGTGGGCTTTTTTGGCCCGATTGGCCTTAACCAGTGCCCTGCTGGGTTGGGGGTTAAACTGGGTGGCTGAATATTGGGATTGGATAGGCCTGCAATCGCATGGCTGGATACGCTTGGGTTGGTTGGCTGTGATCGTAATGGCGAGTGCGCTTTTTTATATGGGGTTGCTAACTGTGTTGGGCTTGCGCCTACGCACTATGCTTACCCTGACAGGTTTCAATGAGCAAAATAAGGCTGGGCGCGAATGAACACAAGCTTCAAAAAGAGTTTGCCTTGGGGCGCGGTATTGCTGAGCATAGTACTGTTGGCATGGTTGCTCAAGCCGATTTTGATGCCGTTTATCATCGCTGCTGCCCTGGCTTATTTGCTTTTGCCCTTGTGCCGTTTTTTGCAGCATTACCGTGTTCCTGCTGCTTTGGCTGCACTGGTGGTGGAAATAGGTGCTGTCTGTGTGGTGTTAGCGCTGATATTTTTGTTGGTGCCCGTGGTTTTGCAGGAACTGGCCGCTGCTCAGGAGCGTATCCCTCGACTGGCAGTTACCTTGCAAAATCAATTACAACCTTGGTTGCAGCGTTGGGGTATTGTGGCGCAGGTGGATGCCGATGCCATTCGAGCCTTTATGCTCAAGTATTGGCATGCTAACAGCGAAGGCCTGATAACTTCGCTTTTACAGTCGGTTCGTATCGGTGGCAGTGTGGCCCTGACATTGGTGGGGAATTTGGTATTGGTACCCGTGGCTTTGTTTTATATGTTGGTGGATGCGCCTAAGATTCAATCGACTTTAGGTGCTGTGATTCCACTGCGCTGGAAGGCGTCTGTGACATCGTTCCTGACCGATTGTGATGCCATGCTGGGTCAATATTTACGTGGTCAAATGGCCGTGATGCTGGTTCTGGCGGTGTACTACAGTGTTGCACTATGGCTATTTGGGTTAGAAATGGCATTGCCCATCGGCGTTTTTACGGGATTGGCTATTTTTGTGCCCTATTTGGGGTTTGGCTTAGGCTTAATTTTGGCTTTATTGGCCGGATTATTGCAGCTGGGTTTGCCGCACACCTTGCTGATGATCATAGTGGTGTATGGGGCAGGGCAGTGTATTGAAAGTTTTTGGTTAACGCCCAAGTGGGTGGGTGAGCGCATTGGGCTGAGTCCACTCGCCGTGATTGTGGCCTTATTGGCTTTCGGTCATCTTTTTGGATTGATCGGTGTGTTAGTCGCCTTGCCCGTGAGCGCAGTCATGGTGGTGGCCATCAGGCGCTTACGCCAATGGTACTGGGGTAGTCGGTTGTACCAAGGTGAATGAACGATGCGACAAATAACGCTGGATTTACATCTGCGTGATGAACCCAGTTTGAGCGGGTTTGTTGTGGGTCCCAATGCTGCTGTACATCAGGCTTTGTACGCATTGGTTGAGCAGATGAGGCCCACGGTTCCCATTTATTTGTGGGGTGATACCGGCGTTGGAAAATCGCATTTATTACGTGCTTTGCACATCGCCTGGCAAGACCAACTGGGCCAAGTGATTGATTTTAATGCCCATGATACGATTGAAATTTCTGAAGAGGCACCATTAACCCTGATTTTGATGGACAATTGTGATCTTTGGAGCCCTGAGCAACAGCAGCGGGCGTTTGCCACCATGATCGAAGCAACTGCGCATGGTTGGCAAGTGGTGGCTGCGGCATCGGTGCCGCCCGTTGATTCAGGCTTGCGCGATGATTTACGCACTCGCTTGGCTTCGGGCTTGGTGTATCAGATGTTGCCTTTGCGCGATGAGCAATTGCAAGATGCCTTACGGCAAGAAGCGCAGCGCCGAGGCTTGGTATTAACAGGCGAAGTTTTGAATTATGTATTCACACGCTTTTCACGTGACTTGAAAAATTTGATGTGGTTACTGGATGCCCTTGATCATTATTCCTTAGTGTATCAGCGTGCGATTACGGTTCCGCTTCTGAAACAAATGATGATCCAAGAGGGCATCACACCTTAAGTATATAAAAATGGAACTGGTACTTTTTGATTTAGATGGCACGCTGATTCACACCGACAGTGATCATGCGTTTGGTGATTTCCTCATTCAAGAGGGTTGGGTGGATGGAGCTGAATTCAAAACCCGCAACGATGCTTTCTATGCGGATTACTTAGCTGGCAAGCTCGATTTGCCTGCCTATGTCACATTTTCAACATCGGCGTGGCGCAAACGCCCCGCAGTTGAAGCTTTGGCAGTGCGTGAGCGTTTTATGCAGCAAGTGATGCAGCCTGCCATTACGCACAAGGCGTTAGAATTGGTGCGTTCGCATCAGCAAAAAGGTCACTTGGTCGCAATCGTCACAGCCACCAATGAATTTGTTACTATTCCGATTGCACAGGCTTTTGGTATTGAGCATTTGATTGCATTGCAATTGGTACAGCAAGCGGATGGCGTATACACTGGGGATATCAAGGGTGTTCCCACCTTTCGTGAAGGCAAAATTCAGCGGGTAGAACATTGGTTAAATCAACTGGGCCGTCAGCGTGCTGATTTTGCAGCTGTGCATTGTTACAGTGATTCGATCAATGATTTGCCGTTGTTAGAGTGGGCTACGCACCCGGTGGCTACCAATCCTGGACAAACCCTTGAGGCAGTTGCTCAACAAAGAGCATGGCCTATTTTACGATTATTCGAATGATAAAAAAATTCATACAAAAACTCATGGGTCGCCCTAGCACCGGCACGGCATCGCGCAAGGCCACTTTCGGGCGCCGGCAAGAAATTCCGGTCAGCGAGCATGGCATTGATCTGCAATTGCTCGATGATCGCGCTGTGAATGTCGTGACCACTTTGCAAGAGGCGGGGTTTGAAGCCTATGTGGTGGGCGGTGCCGTACGCGATTTATTGGTCGGGCGTCGGCCTAAAGATTTTGATGTCGCCACCAATGCCACACCCGAACAAGTCAAGGGCTTATTTCGGCGAGCATTTATTATTGGTAGGCGCTTTCGCATCGTGCATGTGATTTTTGGCCGTGGCCGTGATCATGAGGTGATTGAAGTATCCACCTTTCGCGCCTTTTTAGATGCGGCGGATGCAGAACAAGTCAGCGGGAATGAGCGCACCTCACGCCAGGCATTGGCGGGGGTCAGTCATGCGGTAGATGCCAGTGGCCGTGTACTGCGTGACAATGTGTGGGGCTCGCAGCAAGAAGATGCCGCGCGCCGCGATTTCACCATCAATGCCATGTATTACAACCCCAGCAACCAGATGGTGATTGATTATCATCACGGCTTACGGGATGTCAAAGCCTCGGTGCTGCGCATGATTGGTGATCCGCCAACTCGGTATCGAGAAGACCCCGTGCGTTTGCTACGAGTAGTGCGCTTTGGGGCTAAATTGGGTTTTGAAATTGCACCCGCCACGCGCAAGCCCATGGCCGAGGCAGCGCAATGGCTAAGCCATGTTCCGCTATCGCGTTTGTTTGATGAAATGTTCAAACTGCTGCAAACAGGTCACGCCAAGGCGAGTGTGGCTGCACTGCAAACCTACCAACTCACATCTGTATTTCCTATGCTACAGGCGGTATTGGCTTTTGCGGAGGGGACAATGCAAAGGCGTTTTATCGATTTGGCTTTGGCGGATACTGATCGTCGGGTGGCTGAAGGTAAACCGGTGGCGCCGAGTTTTTTACTCGCTTGCTTGTTATGGCATGAAGTGTTGCAGCGCTGGGGTGTATTCAAGGCCGGGGGGGAAGCGCCATTTCCTGCGTTGCAACAAGCCATTGATCAAGTATTTGATGTGCGCATAGGTGACATTTCGGGTCGTGGCAAGTTGGCCGCTGATATGCGTGAAATTTGGCAAATGCAACCGCGTTTCGAGCGTCGTAGTGGCCACACCCCTTACACCCTGATTGAGCAGCCGCGCTTCAGGGCTGGCTTTGATTTCTTGCGTTTGCGTGCCGATGCCGGTGAAATCGACGCTGATTTGGCCACTTGGTGGGAAGATTTTTCTTTGGGTACGGATGAAGAGCGCGAAGCCTTGATACAAGCGGCTAAGCCGGCGGTATCTAGCGCAGGAGCGCGTCGGCGCAGGCGCAAACCGCGCTCAAGTGCTGCCAATGTCGGCGCTGCTTCGAGCGATGCTGATGCGCAGTCATGAATGAGCGAGTTTTTATTGGCTTGGGTGCAAATTTAGGTGAGGCGGCGCAAACCCTAAAGCAAGCCATATTCGACATTCAGCAAATTCCAGAGGTGCGCTTAGTAGGGCAATCGTCGTTTTATGCCAGTGCACCGGTTGATGCACAGGGCCCGGATTTTGTCAATGCCGTGGTTGAAGTGCAAACGGCGCTAGAGCCGATGGCATTGTTACAAGCTTTGCAAATCATTGAGCAGCGTTATGGTAGGCAGCGCAGCTACCAGAATGCTCCCCGTACACTAGACTTGGATTTGTTGATGTATGGTCAACGCCAAGTGGCACTACCGGATTTGGTGTTGCCGCACCCGCGTATGCATTTGCGGGCTTTTGTACTGTATCCCTTGGCTGAGTTGTGGCCTGATGCGTTTTGGCTGAGTGACGACGTCAGTTGGAATATGGAGTCCTGCATGCAAAATGTAGGACAGCAGCGGATAGAGGTATGTTCTTGATCCACAATCACAGCCTTTGGAGGCTAAATGGTACTGATACTCTGGGCTTGATTCTTCTCAACTGAATTACAATATAAGGTTTTATTCATGCCCTTATAAAAACCCAGTGAAGTGAAGGGTAGCAATGGGCTTTAACGATGCCATTCATACGGAAATTGTGATCTATGACTAAATTTGTCTTTGTAACTGGTGGGGTGGTATCTTCTTTGGGTAAGGGTATTGCTGCGGCATCTCTGGCAGCCATCCTGGAATCCCGAGGCTTGAAAGTTACTTTAATCAAGTTAGACCCCTATTTGAATGTAGACCCAGGCACGATGTCGCCATTTCAGCATGGTGAAGTGTTTGTGACCGAAGATGGCGCAGAAACCGATTTGGATTTGGGACACTACGAGCGGTTTATTACGGCTCGCATGAAGCGCAGCAATAATTTCACCACCGGCCAAATTTATAAAAGTGTTCTTGAAAAAGAACGTCGTGGCGATTACTTGGGTAAAACCGTGCAAGTCATCCCCCACGTCACCAATGAAATTCAAGAATACATTTTGCGCGGTGCGGGTGTCGATACACCCGCTGCGGTGGATGTGGCGATAGTGGAAATTGGGGGTACGGTAGGTGACATTGAATCACTCCCATTTCTAGAGGCGGCGCGCCAACTCACGCTCAAGCGTGGCCCCCATCATGCCGCATTTGTTCACCTGACTTATGTACCGTGGATAGCCGCAGCAGGTGAACTAAAAACCAAACCTACCCAGCACACCGTTCAAAAACTGCGCGAAATTGGTATTCAGCCCGATGTATTGCTTTGCCGTGCTGATCGCCCTGTGCCTGCGGATGAATGCGAAAAAATCTCACTTTTTACCAACGTACCGCGCCATGGTGTGATCAGTGTATGGGATGCCGACACCATTTACAAAGTGCCCCGTATGTTGCACGAACAAGGCTTGGATGAGCAAATCTGCATGAAGTTGCAACTCTTGGCGCAGCCTGCTGATTTGCAGCGTTGGGATTATTTGGTGCATGAGCTAGCAAACCCCAAGCGCAGTGTAACCATCGCTATGTGTGGCAAATACACGGATTTATCAGACTCGTATAAGTCTTTGAATGAGGCTTTGCGCCATGCAGGCATACACAACCACGCGCGGGTTCACATTGAATATGTGGATGCCGAAACCCTAAGCCCGCACAATGTACAGCAACTAGCTCAATATGATGCTTTATTAGTGCCAGGAGGCTTTGGTAAGCGCGGGGTAGAGGGAAAAATTTTGGTGGCGCAATATGCGCGCGAGCATGGCATCCCCTACCTAGGTATCTGCTTGGGTATGCAGGTGGCCACTATTGAATATGCGCGCCACAAGACTGGCCTAGAAGGTGCTAATAGTACCGAGTTTGACCCGCATACCCCGCATCCGGTTATTGCCTTGATTGATGAATGGCAAGAAGCCGATGGCACGGTGCATAAACGACATGAGGGCTCTGATTTAGGCGGTACTATGCGCTTGGGTGCGCAAAGTTCGGATGTCAAGCCAGGTACCTTGGCCTATCGAATTTATGGTCCGGTGGTGAATGAACGGCATCGGCACCGTTATGAAGCCAATGAAAAGTACCTAGATCAACTGCAGCAAGCCGGATTGATCATTTCCGCGATTACCCAGCGTGAAAAACTCACCGAGATGATTGAATTACCTACTCAAGTGCATCCCTGGTTTGTCGGCGTGCAATTCCACCCTGAGTTCAAAAGCACCCCATGGGATGGCCACCCTTTGTTCACCAGCTACATTGAAGCGGCGTTGGCATTTCAAGCCGCTAAAGCAGTTAATAGCAATCATGCAGGAGTCCAGCCATGAACCTTTGTGGGTGGAAGGTGGGTTTAGATCAACCCTTCTTTTTAATCGCGGGTACTTGCTCCATTGAAGGGTTACAGCTTTCATTGGATGTGGCCGGTCAATTGAAAGAAACTTGTGATGCTTTGGGTATACCCCTGGTTTACAAAGGCTCGTTTGATAAAGCCAATCGTACTTCAGGTAAAAGTCAGCGCGGCGTGGGGCTTGAGGCTGGCCTCAAAATTTTGGATGAAGTGCGCCGTCAAGTGGGTGTGCCCGTACTCACCGATGTACACGAGGTTGAGCAAATCGCCGAAGTCGCCAGTGTGGTGGATGTGCTGCAAACCCCTGCTTTTTTGTGCCGTCAAACCGATTTCATTCGCGCCGTGGCGCAATCAGGCAAGCCGGTGAATATCAAGAAAGGGCAGTTCCTGGCGCCGGCAGATATGCTTAATGTGATCGAGAAAGCCCGTTCAGCGGCCCGTGAAGTGGGGCTGTCGGATGACTGCTTTATGGCCTGCGAGCGCGGCGTGAGCTTCGGTTATAACAACTTGGTGTCAGATATGCGTAGTTTGGCCATCATGCGCCAAACGGGTGCGCCGGTGGTGTTTGATGCCACACACAGCGTGCAACTGCCGGGCGGGCAAGGTGCGGTCAGTGGCGGTCAGCGTGAATTTGTACCTGTTCTCGCGCGTGCTGCTGTCGCAGCGGGTGTGAGCGGTCTGTTTATGGAAACCCACCCGCAGCCCCAGCAGGCCTGGTCAGATGGGCCCAATGCGGTGCCTCTTAAGCATATGCCAGCGCTACTGGCGCAACTCAGAGCGCTGGATGATTTGGTCAAGCAGCAAACTTTGCTGGAAACCGTTTTTTCATTAGATGAATAGGAGAGATTGAGCATGAGTGCGATTGTGGATATTGTTGGCCGTGAAATCTTGGATAGCCGTGGCAACCCCACTGTGGAATGTGATGTGTTGCTAGAGTCGGGCGTGATGGGCCGTGCAGCCGTGCCATCGGGGGCTTCTACCGGCAGCCGCGAGGCCATTGAACTGCGTGATGGCGATGCTCAGCGGTATTTAGGCAAAGGCGTATTGCGTGCAGTTGAGCACATTAACACTGAAATTACCGAGGCCATTGTGGGCCTTGACGCTTCTGAGCAAGCATTCCTCGACAAAACCCTGATTGATATTGACGGCACAGAAAACAAAAGCCGCTTAGGCGCAAATGCCATGTTGGCGGTATCCATGGCAACGGCCCGTGCAGCGGCGGAAGAGTCGGGTCTACCCTTGTATCGTTACTTCGGCGGTATGGGGGGCGTGCAATTACCGGTGCCCATGATGAACGTGATTAATGGCGGTGCTCATGCCAACAACAACCTAGACTTGCAAGAGTTGATGATCATCCCCGTGGGTGCGCCCAGCTTTCGCGAGGCCGTGCGTTATGGGGCTGAGGTATTTCATGCGCTGAAGAAAATCATTGACAAACAAGGTATGAGCACAGCGGTTGGTGACGAAGGCGGATTTGCCCCCAGCGTGCCTGGCCATGAAGCCGCGATTGCTTTGATACTCGAAGCCATTGATAAAGCAGGTTACGAGCCAGGTCGCCAAATTGCGATTGGTTTGGATTGTGCTGCCAGCGAGTTTTACAAAGACGGCCTCTATCACCTAGAAGGTGAAGGCTTGCAATTGAGCGCTGAATCCTGGACCGATATGCTGGCCAACTGGTGTGATAAATATCCCATCATCAGCATTGAAGACGGTATGCATGAAGGTGATTGGAAGGGCTGGAAGCATCTGACCGAGCGTTTAGGCCAAAAAGTTCAGTTGGTGGGTGATGATTTATTTGTCACCAACACGCAAATTCTGAAGCAGGGTATTGAGCAAGGCATTGCCAATTCCATACTCATTAAAATCAACCAAATCGGTACACTGACGGAAACCTTTGCCGCCATTGAAATGGCCAAACGCGCAGGCTACACCGCTGTCATCAGCCACCGATCGGGCGAGACCGAGGACTCCACCATCGCTGATATTGCTGTTGGCACCAACGCCGGTCAAATCAAAACCGGCTCACTCAGCCGCTCTGACCGTTTGGCCAAATACAACCAGTTATTGCGCATCGAGGAAGACCTCGGTAGCATCGCCACCTACCCTGGCCGCGCAGCCTTTTACAATCTGCGCCATTGAAACCGACCCGAAGTTGTACCCATGCGTCGTCCCGTTCCCCTCATTCTGCTCACGCTGTTGGTGGTTTTCCAGCTGCAGCTGTGGTTTGGGCGTGGCAGCATTCCC
>JAUMCS010000050.1:4798-14144 GCA_032122355.1 Burkholderiaceae bacterium | reverse complement strand
TTGCGTGCCGGCTTGATTGATGGCGCTCGATATTTGAAGTTGTTGGCCAAAAATTGGTTGGGTATGTTGAATATGCCCGGCCGTTATGCACAAAGTGTCGCACAAGCCAGTTTTGATGCTTGGGGTAAGTATTACCGTGTGGATGAGAATACGCCCAATATCACTGTGAGTTACTATAGCAAAGGCGCTATGGTGGCGCTGTGCCTGGATTTAACGCTGCGCCGCGATGGGGTGGGCTCGTTAGATGATGTGATGCGCAGTTTGTGGCAGGACTGTGCCAGTCGATATGGCACTCAAGCGGTTCATCAAGGCTGGCCCGTCACAGAAGCATTGATTCAGGCGCATATTCAAAAAATGATGCCTCATCAACCGGCGGATTGGTGGCACAGTTGGGTGCATGGTACGGATGATTTGCCGATTGAGACATTGCTTCAGGCGATGGGTATTCAATCTCGCTTTGAAAGCCAGGGGCTTGCACATCAGTGGGGGTTGCGTTTAACAGAGGGGCCTGTCACGGGCTGTGTGATCCGTTCGGTGTTGCGTGATAGTGGGGCGCAGCGCACGGGTTTGTGTGCGGGCGATGAGATCATCGCAGTGAATGGCTGGCGCATTCGCCGCTTAGAGGATGCGGCTTCGGTGATAAGCCCCCTGGCGCCGGTAGAGTTTTGTGTGGCACGCGGGCAGCGGCTTTTGTTTCTGGTGGCGCCTGAGCAAGCTCACGCTACGCAGTTGATTTCTAGTGTGAATTGCGCCGTAGAACCCATAGCGGCCGATGCGATGGATGAGGCCAAGCAGGCGCAAGAGCTGCGCCAGCGTTGGTGGGGTGCGGACAGCGAGCATCAGGGATAAGCTTTTATGCAAAAGTGGCGTCGCTATACGGCTTGGCTTTTATGGTTGGGCTTGGTGCTGGTTTTGCATGCCTGGATGGGCCTAGAGCTCAGCGATAACCTAGAGCAATGGCGGCATACTCCGCCTGATGCCATCGCGCCGGCCGAGGTGCGTGTGGTAGAGCTGTTAAAGCCTGCCGCGCCATCCATGCCGGCCACCCGTTCTTTACCGACAGCGGCCGTATCGGCTCCACAGGCACCTGCATTGTCTTTGCCTGATCCCCCTTTGGCCTTGGCATCTGAGCCTGCTTTGGCTTCGGATAGCCACCATGAACAGAGCACTGAAATGCCCGTGGCCTCTGAGCTTGCCAAGATGGCTGCCAAAACGGCTACGCTACAGGGTCCATCAGCTGATGTGGAAAAGCCCTTGCCCGTTAGCGCCGAAGATGTATGGCCGCCCTCTTTTCGCATTCAATATAAGCTGGAAGGTAATTACAAAGGGCATTTTACGGGTCAGGCCTATATTGTGTGGTTGCGCGATGCCGATCGATATCGGGTGGAATTGGATGTGCAAGTGGGGGCGTTGCTATCCCACCATTTGATGAGCGAGGGGCGTTTGAGTATGACGGGTTTGATACCCGAGCGTTTTGCCGAGAATCGGCGCTTGTTGTTTCAGCGTAAGAAACAGCAATTGCGCTTCGAGCCGTCACCTGAGGCGCCTCAATCCATCGCCGTGTTACTGCCTGATGGCACACGGCGCACGCCTACGGTGGGGGTGCAAGATCCGGCCAGTCAGTTCGTGCAATTGGCTTGGTTATTTGCGACGCAGCCCAATCGCTTAGAGCAGGGCAATCGCTTGAGTTTTCCCTTGGCTTCCTTTAAAAGATCAGACATTTGGACCTATCAAATGGGTGAAACGGTAATGGTGCAAACGCCTTTGGGGGAAGTGGCCGCCATACACGCGAAGCCGCAGCGCGAGGTGGAGCCCATGTCGGGTAATTTACAGGTGGAGCTTTGGTTTGCCCCGAGTTTGCGTTTTTTGCCTGTGCGTATGCGGGTTCAAGATGCTCAGGGGCCCCAGGCTGATATGATGATTGAGGGCCTGCCGCAATTGCTGGGGGCGGTTAAATTGCATGCTCACCACGAACCCAAAGCATCGGATTTAACCGCCACGCAATCTCAATTCATCAAGGAGTAATTTGGTATGAGCGAAGCACTGGTTTTAACCGAGATTCATGGAGCAGGGCGTTTAAAAGTGGGGGTGGTTACACTGAATCGGCCTCAAGTTTTGAATGCCTTAAATGATGATTTGATGACAGAGTTGGGGCAGGTTTTGCTGCAATGGGATCAAGACGACAACATAGGCTGCATGATTTTGACCGGTGGAGACAAGGTATTCGCGGCTGGGGCAGATATTGCCGCCATGAAGGATTTTGATTTTGCGGATGTCTACGCATCGGGCTTTATTACTCGCAATTGGGAAGCCTTGCGGCAGGTGCGTAAACCGGTGATTGCCGTGGTTCAGGGGCTGGCCTTGGGTGGGGGCTGTGAATTAGCCATGATGTGCGATATGATTTTTGCGGCGGAAACGGCGAAGTTTGGTCAGCCAGAAATCACCATTGGGGTGCTTGCGGGTGCTGGTGCCACCCAGCGTTTGCCCCGTGCGGTGGGCAAAGCCAAGGCCATGGATATGCTGCTCACTAATCGTTGGATAGATGCCCACGAGGCCGAGCGCAGTGGCTTGGTTTCAAGGGTGCTGCCATCTGATCAAGTATGGGCAGAGGCGTTGGCAGCAGCCGATAAAATATGCAGTTGGGGCCGATTGGCCGCCATGGCCACTAAAGAGGCCGTTCAGGCCAGCTTTGAAACCCCGCTATCGGAAGGCCTGCGGCTAGAGCGCCGCTTGTTTCACGCGCTGTTTGGTACGGCCGATCAGCGTGAGGGCATGGATGCGTTTGTGAACAAACGCAAACCCCAATTCAATCAACATCGCTCTAACTCATCCACTTAACCCCCTTATTGAACTATTGAGAATTGATATGCCTGTTCATTTATCTGCCCCCAACCCTGCTGAACTCACACCTGTGGCGGGGGTGCGTATCGGTGTAGCCGCTGCGGGTATCAAAAAACCCAATCGGCTAGATTTAACCGTGATGTTGCTGGAAGCCGGTACCTCCGTGGCCGGTGTATTCACACAAAACCGCTTTTGTGCTGCGCCGGTGCAGTTGAGTCGGAAGCATTTGGCTGCAAATGCGCCCGGTGGGCAAGGCATTCGTGCTTTGGTGATTAATACGGGTAATGCCAATGCGGGTACAGGTGAAGATGGCATGATCAAAGCGCGCCAAACTTGTATTGCTTTGGCGCAGCATTTGAACTTGGCACCCGAACAAATTTTGCCATTTTCTACCGGTGTGATTATGGAGCCTTTACCGATTGAGCGCCTAGAAAAGGGCTTGCCGGCTGCGCTTTCGGATTTGCATGAGGATCATTGGTTCAAGGCCGCACAAGGTATTATGACAACCGATACTTTACCGAAGGCAGCGAGTCAGCAAATCGTGTTGGGCGGTAAAACCATTACCCTGACCGGAATCAGCAAAGGGGCTGGCATGATCAAGCCCAATATGGCGACGATGCTGGGGTTTATCGCCACCGATGCGGCCATAGCGCCTGAGTTATTGGATGCGCTGGTGGCGCAAGTGGCGGATGTCAGTTTTAATTGCATCACGATTGATGGGGATACCTCAACCAATGATTCTTTCATCGTGATGGCCACAGGCAAGGCGGGAAATGCGCTGATAAGCGATGCGCATTCTGCGGAGGCGCAAGCGTTCGCGCAGGCTCTGACTGGTTTGGCGCAGCAATTGGCTCAGGCCATTGTGCGCGATGGCGAAGGGGCGACTAAATTCATTCGTGTGGAGGTGGAAGGTGGCACCACGGTAGCTGAATCTCGTCAAGTGGCCTATGCCATTGCCCATTCCCCCTTGGTGAAAACGGCGTTTTTTGCCAGTGATCCCAATTTGGGCCGTATTTTGGCGGCGGTGGGGTATGCGGGTGTGGCAGATTTGGATGCTTCAAAAATTGATTTATTTTTAGATGATGTGCATGTGGCGCATCAAGGGGGCCGTCATCCGCAGTATCGTGAAGAAGATGGTCAGCGTGTGATGCAGCAATCAGAGATTACGGTGCGTGTGCAATTGCACCGTGGTGTGGCGCATGCAACCATTTGGACATGCGATTTATCCCATGATTATGTGAGTATCAATGCCGATTATCGGAGTTGAAGCCGTGGTGCCCGCACGAAACAAATATGGACAAACGCCAGCTCAGTGAGCGCGATATCTGCACCAAATTCATCACGCCTGCGCTTGTGCAGGCGGGCTGGGATATGGTCACTCAAGTGCGTGAAGAATTCTCACTCACCAAGGGGCGCATCATCGTCCGAGGCAAGCTGCATACCCGTGCCCAGAATAAGCGAGCCGACTATGTTTTGTTTCACAAGCCCAACATGCCGATCGCAGTCATTGAGGCCAAAGACAATAATCACTCGCTGGGCGATGGCATGCAGCAAGGGTTGGGCTATGCTGAAATGCTGCAAGTGCCGTTTGTGTTCAGCAGCAATGGCAATGGCTTCTTGTTTCATAACAAGATTGCCAAAGATGGCGTTATATAACGTGAATTGGCCTTGCATGAATTGCCAGGCCCGGATGTGCTTTGGCAATGGTGGGCAGAACACCTGGGTTTGAACGCCGCACAAAGCCAAGTGGTTTTGTACGACTATCATAGCGACGGTAGCAACAAAACGCCTCGGTATTACCAACTGCTGGCGATCAACAAAACCATAGAAGCCATTGCTCGCGGCCAAAACCGGTTGTTGCTGGTCATGGCCACGGGTACCGGTAAAACTTATACCGCTTTCCAGATTATCTGGAGGCTATGGAAATCCAAAGCCAAAAAACGCATCTTGTTCTTAGCCGATCGTAATATCTTGGTTGATCAAACCATGACCAACGATTTCAAGCCTTTCGGTTCGGCTATGACCAAAATTCAGAAGCGGCAGGCCAACAAGTCGTATGAAATTTATCTGTCGTTGTATCAGGCCGTGACCGGCACGGAAGAGGAACGCAATATCTACAAGCAGTTCAGCCCTGATTTTTTTGATTTGATTGTGATCGACGAATGTCATCGCGGCAGTGCGGCAGCCGATTCAGCCTGGCGCGAAATTCTGGAATACTTTTCAGCGGCCACACAGATCGGCTTGACCGCCACCCCGAAAGAAACCAAAGAAGTCTCGAACATCGATTACTTCGGCGAGCCCATTTACACCTACTCTCTGCGCCAAGGTATTGACGATGGGTTTTTGGCTCCCTACAAGGTGGTTCGCATCGATTTGGATAAAGACCTTACGGGCTGGCGCCCCGACAAAGGCATGCTGGATAAGCATGGTCATGAGATTGAAGACCGAATTTACAACCAACGGGATTTCGACAAAAACCTGGTACTAGAAAAGCGCACCGAAATGGTGGCCAAAAAAATCAGTGATTTTCTGAAGCAAACCCATCGCTTCGATAAAACCATTGTTTTCTGTGACAACATTGATCACGCCGAGCGTATGCGCCAGGCATTGGTCAATGAAAATGCGGATCTCGCAGCGCAAAATAGTAAGTACGTGATGCGCATCACCGGCGATAACGAAGAGGGCAAGGACGAGCTCGACAATTTCATCTTTCCGGAGTCTAAGTACCCCGTGATTGCCACCACATCTAAGCTGATGACCACGGGTGTGGATGCGCAAACTTGCAAACTCATCGTTCTGGATCAGCGTATACAGTCCATGACCGAGTTCAAGCAGATCATTGGTCGCGGCACGCGCATCAATGAGGATTACGACAAGTACTACTTCACCATTATCGATTTCAAGAAGGCCACTGAACTCTTCGCCGATCCCGATTTTGATGGCGACCCCGTGCAGGTATATGAGCCCAAGGGCAATGAATCGCCGGTGCCACCTGATGAGGGTGCAGATGAGGATTTGGTCAATCGATATGCCTTGCCAACAGAAGAGGAATCACCGTGGTCGGGCGTAGCCGAACCTTTGCTTGGCGAGGATGAGGGTGGACGCATTCGGCGCTACGTGGTTGCCAACGTAGAAGTGAAAGTGGCTTCTGAGCGGGTGCAGTATTTCGATGCGGCTGGCCGCTTGATCACGGAGTCACTGAAAGACTACACACGCAAGGCGCTGACCAAGGAGTTCAGCTCGCTCAATGATTTTTTGCGCCGCTGGAACGATGCGGAGAAAAAGCAAGTCATCATTAATGAGTTGGCCAACGAAGGTGTATTTTTTGAGGCATTGGCCGAAGAAATTGGCCGCCAGTCGGGGAAGGAATTCGATCCCTTCGATCTGGTTTGCCATGTGGCTTGGGACCAACCGCCGCTGACCCGCAAAGAGCGCGCCGAGCAAGTCAAGAAGCGTGATTACTTCACCCGCTATGGCGAACAGGCTCAGCGGGTGCTGCAAGCGCTGCTGGACAAATACGCCGATGAAGGCGTTGGCCCCATTGAGGAAACCCAGATACTCACTATTGCCCCATTCACCAGCTTTGGCACGCCCATGGAGATCATTCGCGCTTTCGGTGGGCTGGATCAATACCAGCATGCCATACACGAACTCGAACAAGCGCTGTATGGCTCTGCGCAGTTACGCGCCTAAGCAACTTCTCGGAATTTATTTATGTCTATCGGTACCCTGATTAAAACCATCCAAGACATCATGCGCAAGGATGTGGGCGTGGATGGCGATGCCCAGCGCATCAGCCAGATTGTTTGGCTGCTGTTTTTGAAAATCTTCGACGACAAGGAGCAAGAATGGCAGCTCACCGTTCCTGGCTATAAGTCGCCCCTGCAAAGCCGATTCCGCTGGAGCCATTGGGCCAAAGATGCCGAGGGCATCACCGGTGATGAATTGATTGACTTTGTCAACAACGAGCTCTTCCCCTCGCTGAAAAGGCTGGCCACCTCGGCTGGTGTCACCCCGCATGGCAAAGTGGTTGGCTCGGTGTTTGAAGATGCTTACAACTACATGAAGTCTGGCACCCTGTTGCGGCAGGTGATCAATGCGATTGAAAGCGATGTGGATTTCAACTCTTCGTCAGATCGTCACCTGTTTAATGACATCTATGAAAAAATCTTGGCTGATCTGCAGTCTGCGGGAAACGCGGGCGAGTACTACACGCCGCGGGCTGTGACTCAGTTTATGGTGGATATGCTTGACCCGCAGTTGGGCCAGAGTGTGCTGGATCCGGCCTGTGGCACGGGCGGCTTCTTGACCTGTGCGATTGAGCACCTGACAGCCCAAGTCAAAACAGCGGCGGACCGCATCACGCTGCAAGACAGCATCCATGGCGTTGAAAAAAAGCCGCTGCCCCACATGCTGGCTATGACGAATTTGATGTTGCATGGCATTGATGTACCCAGCAACATTCGGCATGACAACACCCTGAGCCGCCCGCTCAAGGACTACGGCCCCAAGGACCGTGTGGACATCATCCTCACCAATCCGCCTTTTGGTGGCATGGAAGAAGATGGGATTGAGAACAACTTTCCGCGCAAATACCAGACCCGCGAAACCGCGGATTTGTTCATGGCGCTGATTATGCATCTGCTCAAGCACGACACCGGTCGCGCCGCTGTCGTGTTGCCGGATGGTTTTTTGTTTGGTGAGGGTGCTAAAACCACGCTCAAACGCGAACTGCTTGAAGAATTCAATCTGCACACCATTGTGCGCCTGCCCAAGGGTGTTTTTGCGCCCTACACCAGCATTGCTACCAATGTGCTGTTTTTTGAAAAAGGTGAGCCGACGAATGATGTGTGGTTCTTTGAGCATCCTTACCCTGAGGGTTACAAGAGCTATTCACGCTCTAAGCCGCTGGAAATCAAAGAATTCGATCTGGAAAAAGATTGGTGGGGTGGCTCAGTGCGCCAGGGGCGCAAGACGACCGAATATGCCTGGAAGGTGTCAGCGGCGGACCTTGCCGCGCGCAATTACAACCTTGATTGTAAGAACCCCCATGCAGTGGAGGTCACTCACCGCGATCCAGCCGAGCTGATGGCGGAATATCATGAGATTAGCCGCCAACTGGCTGAGGCGCAACAAGCCCTTAAAACGGAACTGCTCACTGCATTGCGAGGCCAAGCATGAGCGAGGTGAATGATGTGAATCGAGCTAATGACTACGCCGGCCTGATCACAGACATCAAACAGCGTGTTCGTCATGCCCAAACCCGTGCCATGCTAGCGGTCAATGCGGAGTTGATTCAGCTTTATTGGGAAATTGGTGCATTGATTGATGGCCGTCAGCAAAAGGAAGGCTGGGGCGCGAGTGTTATTCCGAGGCTTGCCCGCGACCTGCACAACGAACTACCCGAAGAAAAGGGATTTTCAGAGCGAAACATCAAGCGGATGCTGGCTTTTTACCGCGAATATCCCCATCTGAGTTTGGTGCCACAACCTGTGGCACAAATCGAGGATTCGCCGAGAATGCGGGCGTTGCGAGAATGCTTTCCAGCCGAGCTGATGTTATCTATCCCTTGGGGGCATCACGCCGAACTCATGGCCAAGGTCAAAGACCACACCATACGCCAATGGTATATGCAGGCTGTCATTAACCATGGGTGGAGCCGCAATATTCTGCTTATGCAAGTGGAAACGGCGGCCCATCGTCGGCAAGGGCGTGCGATCACCAATTTTGCCAAACGGCTGCCTCCACCGGATTCTGATCTGGTGCAACAAACGCTAAAAGACCCTTATCTGTTTGATTTTCTCACCTTAGAGTCCGGTTTTCATGAGCGCGAGTTGGAAACGGGCCTTATCACTCACCTGGAAAAATTTTTGTTGGAATTGGGTCGTGGGTTTGCATTTGTTGGTCGGCAATACCACCTTGACATTGGTGATACGGATTTTTACATTGACTTGCTTTTTTACCATCTCAAACTACGCTGTTATGTGGTGATTGATCTGAAGCGCGGCGATTTCAAACCCGAGTATGCGGGGAAGATGAATTTTTATTGCAATGTGGTCGATGATCAGTTGCGACATGAAGCCGACAAGCCCACCATTGGCCTGATTCTTTGTCAGCAACCTAACCGTGTTCTAGCCGAATACGCTCTGCGCAGCATTGACAAGCCTATTGGTGTTTCTAGTTTCGAGCTCACCCGAGCTTTGCCCAAGAGTCTTGAAAGCAGTCTGCCCAGCATTGAGCAGATTGAGCAAGAATTGGAAGGCGGCCACGATGAATAATCACACCGCCGACTTGTTACAGCAACACTTCGATACGGCCTTTTCTGCGCCCGATGGCATAAAAAAACTGCGCGAGCTGATTTTGACGCTGGCCATGCAAGGCAAACTGGTGCAGCAAGACCCAAGCGATCAGCCAGCCAACGAGTTGCTGAAAGAAATTGAAGCAGAAAAGAAACAGCTGGTGAAGGAAGGTAAGATCAAAGCGCCCAAGCCACTGCCTTCTGTCA
>JAUMCS010000050.1:1022-4788 GCA_032122355.1 Burkholderiaceae bacterium | reverse complement strand
GACTTATTGAAATTGGTTTCTGGGCTCTTGGTTCAGGTCTGCCACACAGCATACAGGGTAATACGGAACAGGAGATTCTGCTTTGTAAGGTTAGTGATATGAATTTACCAGGCAACGAAAAATTCATCATCACATCCAACAACACAGTTTCAGAAGAAACCGTGAAATCAAGCAAATTGAGTATTAGTGATCCAGGGACGATAATTTTTCCGAAAATCGGTGGGGCCATCGCTACCAACAAGCGACGGATACTTCGAAAAAGGACAGTTATTGATAACAACTGCCTCGGCATCACCCCCTATTCCCTCGTCGATTTAGAGTGGGTCTACCAACTTCTATCAAGCTTTGACTTTTCAAAGTTGCAAACAGGGACATCTGTTCCAGCCATTAGCCAAGGAACTATTGGCGGAATTGTTATTGGTCTCCCTCCTGCACAAGAACAAACACGCATCGTCGCCAAAATCGATGAGCTGATGGTACGTTGTGATGAACTGGAAAAATTGCGCGCAGCTCAAAATGAGAAGCGCTTGTCGGTTCACGCCGCCGCCATTCAGCAACTACTGAACATCGCCGAACCAGAGCAACACCAACGCGCCCATGCCTTTTTGGCCGAGCACTTTGGCGAGCTATACACCGTTAAAGAGAACGTAGCCGAACTGCGCAAAGCCATTTTGCAATTGGCGGTAATGGGCAAACTGGTGCCGCAAGACCCCAACGACCCACCCGCCAGCGAGTTGCTGAGCGCAATTGAATGGGAGAAAAAACAGCTGGTGAAGGAAGGCAAGATCAAAGCGCCCAAGCCGCTGCCGCCGGTTACGGAGGAAGAAAAGAGGTATGACTTGCCGCGGGGGTGGGAGTGGGTGAGGCTGGGCGACCTATTCCGAGTTACCTCCGGAAACAATCTTCCAAAAGACAAGATGCTGGCAGGTGAAATACCGGTCTTTGGTGGAAATGGAATTACCGGATATCACAATGCCGCAAATACAGACCGACCTGTCATCGTGATTGGGCGCGTCGGCTATTACTGTGGAAGCATCCATCTGACTCCAGCAAAAGCTTGGATTACTGATAACGCATTTTTCACAATATATGACGAAGATAGAATCGACCAAGCGTGGGTGATTTGGTTGCTGAAAACAATCGATTTGCAAGCTGACGCCTCATCAACTGCACAGCCAGTGATTTCTGGCGGGAAAATATATCCGATTCCGATTCCGCTTCCCCCACTTCCCGAACAACACCGCATTGTCGCCCGCATCGACCAGTTGATGGCCCTGTGCGACACGCTGGATCAGAAGATTAGCGACGCGACAGACAAGCAGACCGAATTACTCAATGCTGTGATGGCGCAGGGATAGGGAACTGCCATGCGCCTGATATCACTCACCATTAGCCACTACAAAAACCTGCGAAACTTTTCCCTGATTTTTGACGGCAGCAGTTTTATCGACGTATTCGTCGGCAAAAACGGCAGCGGAAAATCCAATCTGTTCGAGGCACTGATGGAAATCTTCCGTCATCTTTTTGAGTACGACAAAGAGAAAGGCAACCTGGGCTTCGACTACACCATCAAGTACGAAATCGACGGTACGACCACGGAAATAGCTTGGAACGCTGGTGCACTCACCATTGACGGCAAGGCGCGCGCCACGCTGGGCAAGACGCCACTGCCAGACAATGTGCTGACCTACTATTCAGGCCACAACACTACCGTGGCCGATCTGGTGCAGCGTTATGAGGATAGCTTTCGCAAGCGCATCAAAGGCGCCAATCTCGACGAAAGTCGGCGCTTTATCGGCGTTGGGCCTAAGTACAAGGCACTGCTGCTATCCGTTTTGCTGACACAGTCAGAGGGCGCCAAGGCGCGGCAGTTCGTGTGTCAAAAACTGGGAATACAAAATATTGGAGCTGATTTGCAACTGGTGTTGCAGCGGCCATCATTTGCCACTGGCGCACTCAAGGCACTTGGCACGGACAGCATCGAGAACTTTGATCCTCGCACTCACTATTGGGGCGCGGACGGCATCACGCGTAACTTCCTGGACGCGTTGGTTGCCAGCATCAAGGGCGAGTTTAATCACGGCAATGTGTTTGATGCGGATAACGACCGCTATCAAATATCCGTCAATATCGAACTTTTTCAACAGCGCTTTGCCGATCAGTCGTTATCGGACATCTTTCGGCAGTTCGATAATTTGAAGACCCTGGGCATGTTGGCGGACCTCTCTATCCCACTTACCCTGACTAGCGGCCTGGAAGGCACCATTGCCCATTTCAGCGATGGTCAGTTTCAGTCGGTGTACATCTACTCCATCGTCGAGCTGTTCAAAGATCGTAATTGCCTAATATTGCTGGATGAGCCGGATGCCTTCCTACATCCAGAATGGCAGTTTGATTTTTTGCGGCAAGTCTTCGATATCACGGATGCGGCAGCGAAAACCAGCCACGTTTTGATGAGTAGCCACAGTGCAGTGACGCTCATTCCACACGACAAGAAAAAGATCAAATTTATCGACATTAAGGACAATCAGGCGAATTGCTACGATCTGCCGAAAGCTGTTGCAATTAAGAAGCTGAGCTCAGATTTGATTAAATACTCAGAACAAGAACAGTTGCTCAGCATCATCAACACGGTCCAGATCGAGAAAAAACCTGTGCTATTTACCGAGGGCAGTACAGACCCGATCATTCTCAAAGAGGCGTGGTACAAGCTCTATGAGGAGGAGATGCCTTTCATTCCTTTCTATGCGTTTAGCTGTACCTACATAAATCAGCTACTGACCGACAATCGGATTCATGGCGAAATGGGCGGCTTGCCGATTTTTGCCTTGTTTGATTTCGACAAGGCATACGACCAGTGGAATGGTCTCAACGGCGAGGTGACCGCCAACGATCCCTTCAAAGGCCTTATCAAGAAGTGGGCACACGGCGAGTCCTATGCAGTAATGCTTCCAGTCCCTGCGCATGCCGATATTCGAAAGCAGGTGATTCGAAATGCTACGACCGGCGAGACATTTGGCGGTGATTCGTACTGTGAAATAGAGCACTTGTTTTATGGGCAACCACCAACAGCGGACTACTACCACCAGGAGCCATGCGTTGGTGGCACCAAGGTTGTTTTTAAATCAGATAGAGATAAGACTGCCTTCGCCAAAGAGGTCGTACCGACGCTTGATAAGTCCTGCTTTGAGCCTTTCAAGCCAGTTTTTGAGTTCATCAAATCCAAGTGTGCCGGAGGTGCCCCAGCATGAGCGCTAAACTTCCCATCAACCTCAATGACCTGCTGCGCCAGCGCACCGTTGAGGGCGAGCGCATCGAGTACAAGGCCGGTTGGAATCCGGACCCGATCATTCGCACCTTGTGCGCCTTTGCCAACGACTTCGAAAACCTCGGTGGAGGTTATGTGGTGATCGGGCAGGATTGTGATGCCAATGGGCAACCGATGTTCCCGCCCGTGGGGCTGGCTGAAAACCAGCTCGATAAAATTCAGCAGGAACTGTTGGCTGCCTGCCAGTTAATCCAGCCGCCGTACTTTCCTGTGTTGAGCATCGAGGAAGTCGAGAGGCGCAAACTGATTGTGCTGTGGGCGCCGGGTGGCCAGAACCGACCCTACAAAGCACCAGATGCAGTTACTGCTAAGAAAAAGACATGGCACCACTACATCCGACGTTACACCAGTACAGTCGAAGCCAAGGGTGAGACAGAGCAGGAATTGTTGAGCTTGGCGGCTAAAGTGCCATTTGATGACCGCTACAACCAGTCGGCG
>JAUMCS010000050.1:0-1012 GCA_032122355.1 Burkholderiaceae bacterium | reverse complement strand
CCGCAGGAAAGCGGAGCCCCGAGTGGAGGCAAAGGAGCAGACACCGAGCACGGCCTCTAGCTGCAAGCACCCGCGTCCTAGACACAAAACCAGCCTCTGCAGGCTTTTTTGCAAGAGGTTGACAGCGCATTGGCGGCAGAAGCGGCCGGGCTGTCGGTTGATACATTGGCTCGGCAAATGAACGTAGTAGGTGGGCCCAGCGAATCACCATGGCCCAAAAACGTGGGCTTGTTATTTTTCAACGAAACACCCGAGCGCTTTTTCCCGGGTGTGCAAATCGATGTAGTCTGGTTCCCCGAAGGCGCGGGCGGTGATCGTTTTGAGGAAAAGATATTCAAGGGCCCGCTGGCGCGGATGACGCGCGAGGCATTGAACTACATTCAGCGCAATTTTTTACGCGAGACGGTTATCAAGCATCCCGACCGAGCCGAAGCCACACGGGTCTGGAATTTTCCTTACGCGGCCATCGAGGAGGCCTTGGTCAACGCGGTTTATCACCGATCGTACGAAGAACGCGAACCTATCGAAGTACGTATCAGCAACGAAGAATTGGTTATTTTGAGTTTTCCCGGGCCGGATCGGTCGATTCGACTGGAGGATTTCCAGACTGGGCGCGCGGTGAGCCGCCGCTACCGTAACCGACGGATAG
This sequence comes from Burkholderiaceae bacterium, assembly GCA_032122355.1. Lineage (GTDB taxonomy): Bacteria > Pseudomonadota > Gammaproteobacteria > Burkholderiales > Burkholderiaceae_C > RFTU01. Next base: position 363 of record JAUMCS010000050.1, on the reverse strand, counting down.
GCGAGTTCCTGAAAGAACTGGAAATGACCGAAGGTCGGTCGACTGGTATTCCGAAAATTCTGAAGGAAATGACAGCCAACGGGTCACCCGCGCCGCTATTTGAGACAGACGACGACCGCCTTTCATTTGTGATCCGTTTGCCTCGGCATCCATTGGCGCTTGTGCCTCAAGGTGATTCCCCCCAAGTCACCCCCCAAGTCACCCCCCAAGTCACCCCCCAAGTCACCCCCCAAGTCACCCCCCAAGTTCGAATGCTGGTGTCGCGGGTAGAGGGTGAAATGACCCGGCAGGCTATTCAAAATGCTCTGAATTTGGTCGACCGCAAATACTTCCGCAAGACCTATTTGGCACCAGCCTTAGAGC
>JAUMCS010000049.1:0-18905 GCA_032122355.1 Burkholderiaceae bacterium | reverse complement strand
TGGGTTGATGGGGCATGAGTCTTTGATCATGCAGCAAAGTGATATAGGCTCCATCGCTAGCAGCATCAAGGATTGTTTACGTTGCGGTAAGTGCAAACCGGTATGTGCAACCCATGTCCCCAGAGCTAATTTGCTCTATAGCCCACGCAATAAAATTTTGGCTACATCGTTGCTGATTGAAGCCTTTTTGTATGAAGAGCAAACGCGGAGAGGAATTTCGGTGCGTCACTGGGAGGAGTTTGAGGATGTGGGCGATCACTGCACCGTGTGTCATAAATGTGCCAGCCCTTGTCCGGTTAAAATCGATTTCGGTGATGTGTCGATGGCTATGCGTAATTTGTTGCGCAAAATGGGTCGTAAAAGTTTTCGTCCGGGCAATGCCGCTGCCATGTTGTTACTCAATGCGACGAATCCGCAAACCATCAAATGGGTGCGTAGTGCTTTCGTCGATTGGGGCATGAAAGCACAGCGCATGGCGCATGATTTACTGAAGCGTTTTGCGCTTCAGCAAACATCAGCACCGCCGGCAACCGTGGGTAAAGCTCCTATCAAAGAGCAGGTGATTCACTTTATCAATAAAAAAATGCCCGGGGGCTTGCCTAAAAAAACAGCGCGAGCCTTGTTGGATATTGAAGATAAGAACTATGTACCCGTGATTCGGCATCCGCAGGGTACTAGCACTGATTCCGAGGCCGTTTTTTATTTTCCGGGTTGTGGTTCAGAGCGTTTATTCAGCCAAGTGGGTTTAGCCACACAAGCGATGCTGTGGCATGTGGGCGTGCAAACTGTTTTGCCACCGGGTTATTTGTGTTGTGGCTATCCGCAGCGCGGTTCGGGTCAGTTCGATAAGGCTGAAAAAATCATTACCGACAATCGCGTCTTATTTCATCGGCTATCCAATACCTTGAATTATTTGGATATCAAAACGGTTGTGGTGAGCTGTGGTACTTGTTATGATCAGTTGCAAGGCTACGAGTTCGATAAAATTTTCCCTGGCTGCCGCATCATTGATATCCATGAGTTTCTCATGGAAAAAGGGCTGGCGCTGCAAAGTAAACAAACTTACCTCTACCACGATCCCTGTCATAGCCCGATGAAATTACAAGAGCCTATGAAAACCGTTAAGGCGTTGGTCGGAGAGCAAGTGGTGAAAAGTGAGCGCTGTTGTGGCGAGAGTGGTACCTTAGGCGTTACACGTCCTGATATTGCTACGCAGGTGCGTTTCCGCAAAGAAGAAGAACTCAAAAAAACCGAACAAACTTTGATCGCATCCGGATCGGTGGTCCCAGGCGAAAATCTCAAAATTCTGACATCTTGCCCCAGTTGCTTGCAAGGCCTATCTCGCTACGGTAATGATTTGAATAATGGCTTGCTAGAGGCCGATTACATCGTGGTAGAAATGGCGCGTCAAATACTGGGGAAAGAATGGATGGAGCAATATGTGGCGCAGGCCAATGCCGGTGGCATTGAGCGTGTTCTGCTATGACTTATGGCTTACACCCTGCCCCCGCTTGTGTTTTGTGTGAGGCCGATGACAAGCGTGCGGCTGAACTTATCACTCAAACTGATGAATTACGTGTGATGCGGGTTTTGGATCAACCCGATTATCCTGCTTTTTGGCGCGTGATTTGGCGTAACCATGCCAGTGAGCTCACCGATTTGTTACCTGATCAGCGTAGTCATTTGATGCAAGCTGTTTGTAAGGTAGAACAAGCGGTACGTCACATTTTGCAGCCGCATAAAATCAATCTTGCCAGCTTGGGAAACCTAGTGCCCCACTTGCATTGGCATATCATTGCACGCTGGAGCCACGACAGTCACTTTCCTCAACCCATTTGGGCAGGTCGGCAGCGAGCAAGTGATGCGGCGCACCTGCTGGAATTGAGGGGATTGCTTCCTAAGGTTGACCTAGCCATAGTTCGGGCATTTCAAATACCCCATCACACCGTTAATTGAACATTTTTTATGCCTCAACCGATTTCATTAACCTTACATCAAAAGTCACGTGTCTTGGAGGTCGTCTATGACAATGGCATAGCGCATAAGATACCTTTTGAATTGATGCGTGTTTACTCGCCTTCGGCAGAAGTGCAGGGGCACAGCCCAGAGCAGGCGGTTTTGCAAACGGGCAAGCGCGAAGTGGGCATCCGGGCCCTAGAGCCCGTGGGAAATTATGCGGTTAAGCCCATATTTACGGATGGACATCAGTCGGGCTTGTTTTCTTGGGATTATCTCTATCACTTAGGGGTGAATGAGGCTGCGTTGTGGGACGATTACTTCCACCGCCTGAGGGAAGCGCAGGTCGATAGAGATACTCCTATGGGTTCAGGTGGAGGTCGTTGTGGATAAAACTCATTTTGGTTATGAAACCGTTGCGGAATCAGAAAAAGCCGCACGGGTACGTGGAGTCTTTGATTCGGTTGCTCAGAAATACGATGTCATGAATGATGTGATGTCCCTTGGCTTACATCGTGCTTGGAAGGCTTATACCAACGTAGTGGCTAACGTCAAGGTGGGTGATCGCGTGCTGGATATCGCAGGGGGTACGGGAGATATGGCCAAAGCCCTTGCCCAGCGTGTGGGCCCGACGGGTTTTGTGGTACATACGGATATCAATGAAGCCATGCTGCGGGTTGGCCGTGATAGGCTATTGGATCGAGCTCAGATATTGCCGACAACTTTGTGTGACGCTGAGGAATTGCCGTTTGCTGCAGAAACCTTCGATTTGGTGTGTGTGGCTTTTGGTTTGCGTAATATGACCCACAAAGATCGTGCCTTAGCTGAAATGAACCGTGTATTGCGCCATGGTGGTCGATTGCTGGTGTTAGAATTTTCTAAAATCACACCTATTTTGTCCAAGTCCTATGATTGGTACTCATTTGAGTTATTACCAAGGTTGGGTAAGTGGATAGCTGGGGATGATGCTAGTTATCGTTATTTGGCGGAATCCATCCGTATGCATCCCGATGCCGCTACTCTCAAGAAGATGATGCTCGCAGCCGATTTTGGGCATGTTGACGTGCACACATTAAATCTTGGGGTTGTTGCCCTGCATGTTGGAGTAAAGTGTTAATGGTGCGAGATATGCGTCTGAATTCAATAGAGTTGGCTGTGGAAAATGTTTAAGGCTAATTTGTATCATTTTGACGACATTATGGCGTGAGTGACTGGACATCTATCGAGTGATCTTTATACTAAAGTGGATACTGCGTATTGCAGGAATTTTCACAAAAGGATCCATCTGATGAAAAAAACCGTTTTACTCTCTCTGTTAAGTTTGGCTGCTCTGAGTTCGGTGGCTCCTGTTTCTGCTCAAACCCCTGCGGTAGAGGTGAGTCCTCTGAGCTTCAATGTGGGTCTGACCTCGGATTATCGCTATCGCGGGTTGTCTCAAAGTGCCAAAGGGCCGGCATGGTCAGCCGGAGTGGATTATGCGCATGAATCCGGTCTTTATGTCGGTACTTGGATTTCCACTATCCAATGGGTCAGAGACGCGGGTGGTAAAGGCGATGCTGAGGTGGATGTTTATGGGGGCTTCAAGGGCGCGCTAACCGATGATATCGGGTTTGATGTGGGTGTGCTGCAATACTACTATCCGGCCAATGCGTTGAAGGATGCAGAGATGAAAAACGCCAACACCACGGAGGTTTATGGGGCTTTGACTTATGGTCCTTTTACTGCCAAATACTCTCACAGCGCCACCAATCTGTTTGGGTATACCGATTCCAAAGGAAGCGGGTACCTGGATTTGGCAGCGAACTTGGATTTGGGTGACGGATACTCCGTGGTTCCTCATGTTGGCTATCAGCGTGTAGCCAAGAATGACACGTATTCCTATATGGACTATTCCGTGGCCCTGAACAAAGATGTGAATGGCTTGATTTATTCTGCCGCTTTCGTCGGTACTAATTACAAAGAGCGCAACGGTGTTCATTCCACCTGGGCCGGTAGTGGCGATAAGTCCTTGAGCGGTCGCGGCTTGGTGGTCTCCTTGAAGAAATCTTTTTAATTGATTGGTCCTTAACTTAGGGAGTGCATCTATGAAAATGGTAACGGCTATCATCAAGCCTTTTAAGCTCGATGAAGTAAGAGAAGCGCTAAACGCCTTGGGTATTCAAGGTTTAACAGTGACAGAAGTCAAAGGTTTTGGCCGACAAAGGGGCCATACCGAGCTCTACCGTGGGGCTGAGTACGTGGTTGATTTTTTGCCTAAAGTAAAAGTCGAGGCGGCTGTCGATGATTCGGTCGTGGAGCGCGTCATAGAAGCTATTGAGAATGCTGCGCGGACAGGCAAGATCGGTGACGGCAAAATTTTCGTGACACCCATTGAGCAGGTGCTGCGCATCCGCACAGGCGAAAGCGGTTCAGAGGCTCTCTAAGAGAAAAAAGGACTTCATCATGAAACGAATCATTTCTACACTCGCTATGGTGGCGGCCAGTTGCGGTATGCTGGGTAGTTTTGCTGTGGCTGAAGCACAAGAAGTTGCAGCAACTCCTGCCGTATCGGCTGTGGCTGCGTCAGTTGATGCAGCAGTTGCCGCTCCGGAGCAGGCTGTGACAGCGGCCCCCGTGGCGGCATCACCATTGCCGGAGGCAGCCCCGGTCGCTGCACCAATTCCTAACAAAGGCGACACGGCATTCATGACGATCGCTACTGTCTTGGTAATATTCATGACCATACCTGGCTTGGCACTTTTTTATGGCGGTCTCGTCCGCAGTAAAAATATGCTCTCGGTTCTGATGCAGGTATTTGTGATTTTCGCCCTTATATCGGTTTTATGGGTCATCTACGGATATTCAGCGGCATTTACCGCCGGGAACCCGTTTATTGGGGTATTGGATAAAATCTTACTCAAAGGGGTTACGCCTGAGTCGATTGCCGCGACCTTTAGCAAAGGGGTATATATTCCTGAGTTGACTTTTGTAGCTTTCCAGGGAACTTTTGCGGCCATTACCACAGCTTTGATTGTGGGTGCTTTTGCAGAGCGTATTAAGTTTTCTGCGGTACTTTTGTTCTCGGTGTTGTGGTTTACCTTCAGCTACCTTCCGGTTGCGCACATGGTATGGTACTGGGACGGCCCTGATGCGATCACCAATGACGAAACATTGGCTCTTGTAACGGCGAATGCAGGATGGATTTGGGCCAAAGGCGCATTGGATTTTGCCGGCGGTACCGTTGTCCACATCAACGCAGCGGTTGCTGGCTTGGTCGGTGCTTATGTGTTGGGTAAGCGAGTCGGTTATGGCAAAGAATCTATGGCTCCACATAGTCTGACTTTGACCATGGTTGGTGCCGCCATGTTGTGGGTGGGTTGGTTTGGGTTCAATGCAGGTTCCAACTTAGAGGCGAACGGTATTGCGGCATTGGCGTTTATCAATACCGTGGTTGCCACTGCGGCTGCTACGTTATCTTGGATCGCGGGTGAAGCGCTGATGAAAGGTAAGGCTTCCATGTTAGGTGCAGCCTCAGGTGCTGTGTCTGGTTTGGTGGCCGTGACGCCGGCATGCGGCTTTGTGGGTGTGGGCGGTGCTTTGATCATTGGCTTGCTGGCCGGATTTATCTGTCTGTGGGGCGTGAATGGTTTGAAACGACTGCTCGGTGCGGACGATAGCCTTGATGTGTTTGGTGTGCATGGTGTGGGTGGCATATTGGGTGCTTTACTCACCGGTGTGTTCGCATCTCCTAGCTTGGGCGGTACTGGTATTTGCAACTACGTCACGAATGTCTGCGGCGAATGGGGCAGCATTGCTGGACAAGTTTGGATACAGCTGCAAGCTGTGATCACGACCATTTTGTGGTCAGCCATTGTGGCTTACATTGCCTTTAAACTGGTGGATGCAATGGTAGGTTTGCGTGTGACAGAAGAAGAAGAGCGCGAAGGCTTGGATATCACTTCGCACGGTGAAACGGCTTATCATCGTTAATACTACCTACTGAGGGCAGTCTATCGGAAAACGCTGATAGGCTGCCTTACAAAATAAAGCGCAAGCAATATCTCTAGAGGCTAAAAATAGCTGATAATTCGGGCAACTTATGAATCCGTGCGTTGAAAGGATGAATAAATGCTCAATGTATTTTCGCTAGACAATGTTGGTATTGCGCGCGGTCGTTTAATTCAAATTGAGGTCGACTCCCCTCAAGTACTTGCTCAATCTAACCCGGTCTGGGTTGACTTGGAATCCCCTGCTCCCGAAGAAAAGAATTGGATTACGTCCCAATTCGGCTTGGCTATCCCCGAAAACGCGGTGGATGAAGACCTAGAGGAATCTGCTCGATTTTATGAGGTAGATAATGGCGAAATTCATTTGCGCTCCGATTTTCTCATTGATGACGCGGATGGGCCTCGTAATTTGCGTGTGGCTTTCATTGTAAAAAATGGTGTCTTGTTTTCTATCCGAGATGAGGATGTGCCGGTTTTCCGTTTGCTACGCCTACGGGCGCGACGAACGCCCGCATTGATTGAAGATGCCAAAGATGTGCTTTTGAAATTATTTGATGCAGATGTGGAGTATTCAGCTGATTCATTGGAAGAAATTTATGTGCGTCTTGAGCGAGTCAGTGCCAGCGTTTTAAAGCAAGATGTTAATGATGAAGATGCGGGTATGGCGTTGGCAGCGATTACCAAGGAAGAAGATTTGAACGGTCGAATTCGTCGAAATATGATGGATACTCGACGCGCCGTGAGCTTTATGATGCGCAATCGTATGCTGGGGACCGATCAATTTGAGGAGGCTAGGCAAATTCTGCGCGACATTGACTCCATTGATTCGCATACGGCGTTCTTGTTTGACAAAATCAATTTCTTGATGGATGCAACAGTGGGTTTTATCAACATCAATCAGAACAAGATCATCAAAATTTTCTCGGTGGCCAGTGTCGCTTTATTGCCGCCTACCCTCATTGCCAGTGTTTATGGTATGAACTTTGATCATATGCCGGAACTAAAATGGGAGTACGGCTATATTTTTGCTTTGGTTTTGATGATCGCTTCAGTCGCGGCACCCTTCATTTATTTCAGGCGTAAAGGTTGGTTGCGCTAAGGATAAACACGCTACTGTATATAAGTACAGTATACTCATAATGAATAGGCCACGATAACCGTGATCACCCAACTCCCCTTCATATAAAAAGGAACTCTAATCAAATGGATGCACCAGTTAAATCTCTCAACACAGAAAAAGCCAAGGCACTTTCTGCTGCACTTTCACAAATTGAAAAGCAATTTGGAAAGGGGTCAATCATGCGCCTAGGCGAGGGTGAAGTGGTTGATGACATTCAGGTGGTGTCGACGGGTTCATTAGGCTTAGATATCGCATTAGGTGTGGGTGGCTTGCCACGTGGAAGGGTGATTGAAATATACGGGCCGGAATCCTCTGGTAAAACCACCTTAACATTGCAGGTGGTGGCGCAAATGCAGAAATTAGGAGGTACTTGCGCATTCATTGATGCAGAACATGCTTTGGATGCTCAGTATGCTCAGAAATTGGGCGTGAATTTGCAAGACTTACTGATTAGCCAGCCCGACACCGGAGAGCAGGCGCTGGAAATTGTCGATTCCCTCGTGCGTTCGGGTGCCATCGATTTGATCATCATTGACTCGGTGGCTGCACTGACTCCTAAAGCCGAGCTGGAAGGCGAAATGGGTGATTCATTGCCAGGGTTGCAGGCCAGATTGATGAGCCAAGCCCTGCGCAAGCTCACGGCCACTATTAAAAAAACCAATTGCACAGTGATATTCATCAACCAAATTCGCATGAAAATCGGCGTGATGTTTGGTAGCCCTGAAACCACAACCGGCGGCAATGCGCTGAAATTCTATGCATCGGTGCGCTTAGATATACGCCGCACCGGAAGCATCAAAAAAGGCGAGGAAGTGATTGGCAGTGAAACCAAGGTGAAAGTGGTTAAGAACAAAGTCAGCCCTCCTTTTAAAACGGCCGAGTTCGATATTTTATACGGAGAGGGTATTAGCCGCGAGGGCGAGATTATCGATATGGGGGTAGATGCTAATATTGTGGATAAATCTGGCGCTTGGTATGCCTATAACGGAGAAAAAATCGGCCAGGGGAAAGATAACTCGCGTGAGTATCTGCGCGAGAATCCAGCGATTGCCCGCGAAATTGAAAACAAAGTGCGTCAAGCCAAAGGTATTCCTCTTTTAGAAGAATAACAGGCGGCGTAATGGTATCTATGCGCGCGCAGGCTTTGCGGTGGTTGGCGCTGCGCGAACACAGCCGTTCGGAGTTGCGGCGCAAACTGTTGCGGGCGGCACAAGTGAAAAAGAATCCCAAAACGGGTGCTAACGCGGACGCCGATGTGATAGTGGGGGCCGTAGAGGGAGCGCTGCAAGCGGTGGAGTACTTGCTGGATGAATTGGCTGCCTCTGGGTACTTGAGTGAGGAGCGATTTATCGAAGCAAGAATCCATCAGCGTTCACGTAAGTGGGGGTTGCAGCGCATCCAGCACGAAATGCGGCAACATCATCTTGCCATGCCGGGGGATGCTGTATTGGCATTACAGCAAACCGAATTAGAGCGAATTCAAGCGATATGGCAAAGAAAATTTGGAAAGCTGCCCACCAATTCTATGGAGCGAGCAAAACAAATTCGTTTTTTACAGGCGCGGGGTTTTGCAAGTGAGACCATACGGGCTTTGTATAAGAGGGTGGAAACTCCCTGAATTTGAAGAAATCTCTGAGTCCTAAAAGACTTAAAAAGAGGTTAAATCATGCTACATTTATGGGCTAATTCTGGTTGGGCAGCCTCTAGTCTTCCAATCGTTCATTAAAGCGTATTTCCCAAAGCACAGTGAGAAAAACATGAAAATTCATGAATACCAAGGAAAAGAAATTTTGCGCCAATTTAGCATCCCCGTTCCAAGGGGAATTCCGGCATTTAGCGCCCAAGAAGCTATAGAAGCAGCGCAAAAGCTGGGTGGGAATGTTTGGGTTGTCAAGGCACAAATTCATGCTGGTGGGCGTGGTAAAGGGGGCGGAGTGAAAGTGGCAAAAACCCTCGATGATGTCAGGGCATTAGCAGGTCAGATTTTAGGTATGCAACTGGTAACCCACCAAACGGGGCCTGAAGGGCAAAAAGTACGCCGCTTGTATATCGAAGAAGGTGCTGATATTCAAAAGGAATACTACGTTTCCGTCGTAACGGATCGCGCTACACAAAAAGTTGCGTTTATTGCCTCCAGCGAAGGTGGAATGGATATTGAAGAAGTGGCGCACAGCCATCCTGAGAAAATTTGTAAGGTGTTTATTGATCCCTTATTTGGGCTGACAGATGACCAGGCCCAAGCTATCGGTCAAGGCATCGGTATGCCCGCTGATTCCATGGCGCAGGCTAAGGATGTATTCCAAAAGCTCTATCAGTGCTACATGCAAACCGATGCATCCTTGGTGGAGATCAACCCGCTCAATCGGGATGGCAAGGGTAATATCACGGCATTAGATGCAAAGTTCAATTTTGACAGCAATGCTTTGTTCCGTCATCCTGAAATTGTGGCATATCGCGACTTAGATGAAGAAGATGCTGCTGAAATTGAAGCATCCAAGTTTGATTTGGCCTATATCAGTTTGGATGGAAATATAGGTTGTTTGGTCAACGGTGCCGGTTTGGCTATGGCGACTATGGATACTATCAAGTTGTTTGGGGGTGAGCCAGCAAACTTTTTAGATGTGGGTGGTGGTGCTACCGCAGAGAAGGTGACAGAGGCTTTCAAAATCATGTTGAAAAATCCTGCTGTTAAGGGTATTTTGGTCAATATTTTTGGGGGCATTATGCGATGCGACACCATCGCTCAAGGCGTAATTGCAGCGTGTAAAGCGGTCAACCTCAATGTTCCATTGGTGGTGCGGATGAAGGGTACCAATGAGGATCTAGGTAAGCAAATGTTGGCTGAATCGGGTTTGCCGATCATTTCAGCCGATACGATGGCAGAAGCAGCAACCAAAATTGTGGCGGCAGTAGCTTGAACAAAATCACGAGGAATAGAAATGTCGATACTTATTAGCAAAAATACAAGAGTTATTACACAAGGCATCACTGGTAAAACTGGACAATTCCATACTTTGGGCTGCCAAGCCTATGCTAATGGCAAAGCTTGCTTTGTGGCGGGGGTCAACCCAAAAAAAGCGGGTGAAAGCTTTTCTGATATCCCTATCTATGCCAGTGTCAAAGAGGCTAAATCAGCCACAGAGGCCAATGTTTCGGTTATCTATGTGCCGCCAGCTGGTGCTGCTGATGCTATTTGGGAGGCGGTGGAAGCTGATCTGGACTTGGTGGTGTGCATTACTGAGGGCATACCCGTGCGCGACATGTTGATGGTTCGCAATAAAATGAAAGCGAAAGAAGCTGTCGGAGGCAAAAAAACCCTTTTGCTCGGGCCTAATTGCCCGGGCTTAATCACACCCGATGAAATCAAGATTGGTATCATGCCTGGGCACATTCATCGTAAAGGCCGAATTGGTGTGGTGTCGCGTTCGGGTACATTGACCTATGAAGCAGTGGCGCAACTGACGGAAATCGGTTTGGGTCAATCCAGTGCTGTGGGTATTGGTGGCGATCCCATTAACGGGCTTAAGCATATTGATGTTATGAAGGCATTCAATGATGATCCCGACACGGATGCGGTCATTATGATTGGGGAGATTGGTGGACCCGATGAGGCAGAAGCTGCACAATGGTGTAAGGATCATATGAAAAAGCCCGTTGTTGGCTTTATTGCCGGGGTTACGGCTCCACCAGGTAAGCGGATGGGACATGCTGGCGCACTGATTTCTGGTGGCGCTGACACGGCAGACGCAAAATTGGCTATAATGGAAGAGTGTGGATTCAAAGTGACCCGTAACCCTTCAGAAATGGGTAAATTGCTGAAAGCAATGCTTTAATTTACTGCATTTGAAACGTACAGGAGAAGTGTAATGAGGAATTATCAATTCAATAAAAAGAATCATTTTGACGCCGGTTTTACATTAATTGAGCTGATGATTGTTGTGGCCATTATTGGTATATTGGCGGCTGTCGCAATACCTTCTTATCAGAATTATGTTAGGCGTGCTGCTTATGGGGAAGTTATTCTCGCCATGGCTCCATTTAAATTGGGTGTTACCGACTGCTTCCAAACAAATGGCGCACTGGCAACTTGCAATTCGGGAGCGGATGGTGTACCGGCCACCTTTACCTCAGCAAGTGGGCCATTGGCAACTGTTAGAGCGAGTGCAGGTGTGATAACAGTAACGACCAATGCCTACAAGGGTATCACCGCATCTGATGGATGTAGTCTTAACCCCTTGGTCGTTGCAAGCACGCTCCGCTGGAGTTACAGTGGCAATTGTTTAACTAAAGGGTTTGTGAAAAATTGATTTCACGGGGTATTCAGCAGCCTGCTATTGCCGTTTTGAGTATTTTATTAGGGGTATTAGCAGGCTCTTCTTGTTTATTGCCCCTTGCGGGATATGCGCTTCCCATAGTGGCTGCAGTGAATCAACACTTTTGTGTTCTCGCTTGGGGCTTACTGCTATTGCTTTACGCATTCTCACACAACGAGAAGCATTGGCGTACATCAGTTATATTGGCTCTGAGTATTGGGGCGCTGGGTAACGCCTGTATTGCGCTTATACAATTTTTTGGTCCTCCAGTTGAGCAATATCCTGAATGGTTGTATTCCTGGGTAATGCCTACTAGTACACCAGGACGTGCGATTGGAAATATTGGTCAACCGAATCATCTGGCAATATTTATTGCCATGGGTGCAGCAGCTTGGGGTGGTGCTGCAGCTTCTGGGCGCATTAAGGCCGATGGCGCTTGGGTAGGTATGGCTTTACTGATGTGGGGGATAATCCTTACCAGTTCGCGAACGGGATATTCTGTTATCGCGTTTTTGTGTACTTGGGGGCTGATCGACAAAAGAATGTCTCGGAACTGTCGATTATTGCTTGTCTCAACCCCATTGATGGCACTAACTGCATGGCAGGCCATGGATATTTTGAGAGATTACCTTTCCTTGAGGTTTGGGCGAGAAGATATAGATAGCTTCATGAATTTGAGCACCAGAGAAGTTATTTGGGCTAATACCATTGAAATGATTAAAGCCCAACCTTGGAATGGCGTGGGTTGGGGTAATTTCAATTTTGCTTGGATGATGACAGCTTTTGATAAGAGGCCCGTAGAGATTTTTGACCATGCGCATAATTTCGTATTACAGATAATTGTTGAGTTAGGTATTGTTGTGGGGGGGGCTGTGCTTATCGGGCTCATAGTTGCTTTTATCTACGCAGCAAAACAATCTTGGTCTGATTCAACTTCCGCTGGATTTGAACGCCGAGCAGCAATCGTTGCACTGCTCATGGTCGGCTTTCACTCGATGCTGGAATATCCGCTTTGGTATCCTTACTTTTTAATGCCAACACTGGCAGCAGCACTGTTGGCGCTCGGGTTTCAAATTAAGCCACAGCCAGATCAAATTCGACCCACGGGCAATGAGCAGTGCCACCCTGACCTTGGCCCGCAAACTATCCCGGCGATTCGGTTGCGTCGCTGGTTGGTGGTCTTAGTGGGTGGGGCCATGGTTATTGGCAGTGGGCTATCTTGGTGGGATTACCAAAAAATCACTCCGATCTTCAGTCGGCCTACACTGCTAGCTAAATCGATGCAAAGCCGAATTGCGGTAGGCCAAAGCGCACTTTGGTATTATGCCTATGCCGATACGGCTATGCTCAGGCCGGAATTGTTTCAACAAAACCAGGCTTGGACCCCTGCTGCTGAACATGCTTTAAAATCGGCGGCACACCATCTGCTGCATTTTAGAACCATGGCCATTTGGGCGTACGCTCTACATGCCCGCGGGCTACCAGGAGATACACAAAAAGCCAAGTATATTGCGGCTAGGGTCAGAGAGTTTCCGATACCTATAGCGCAATCATGGTTCGAAGAGTGCAAAAATCCGAGTAAAGACTCGGAGCCTTTACCGTTTCAGTGTACCCCCCCTACTGAGCAATTCACTTGGCGGGATTTTTATTGAATTCATGATATCCGATACCAAAACCCTAACAAAACCGAGCTCAGCCGCTGATATGGATGGAGCTGATGAAAATCGATTGGTTCAAGAGCGGCGAGAAAAGCTAGAACGCTGGCGTGAGCATTGCGCGGCTACGAAACAGTCGGCGTTTCGGAATGATTACCAGCCTAGCCACAAGGCTGCACCATTGCATGAACGCTATGCATCGACTACCCAAGAGGAACTGGAAGCTGCGCCAGTTACCGTAAAGATTGCTGGGCGCTTGATGCTCAAACGTGTCATGGGCAAAGCCTGCTTTGGTACGTTGCAAGATAGCTCTTGGGGTACAGCTGGCGAGCAAAGTGGTCGCATTCAGATTTATGTGGCGGCGGATAACGTGGGATTAGAGGCCCTTGAGGCATTTAAGCATTATGATTTAGGTGATATTTTGGGCTGTGAGGGGGCGCTATTTCGCACCCGTACAGGAGAGCTTTCAGTGAAGGCGCAGCAGTTGTGCCTTATCACCAAAAGCCTGCGTCCATTGCCCGAGAAATTTCATGGTTTGACGGATCAGGAACAGAAATACCGTCAACGGTACGTGGATATGATCACGGATGAGCAAAGTTGCCTGCGATTTGTGACACGCAGTAAAGTGACGAGTGCGATTCGGGAATGGATGGTCAGGCACGGATTCCTAGAGGTTGAAACTCCTATGTTGCATCCGATACCCGGAGGAGCCAATGCCAAACCCTTTGCCACGTTTCATAATGCGCTGGATCAAGAAATGTTTTTGCGTATCGCTCCTGAGTTGTACTTGAAGCGATTGTTAGTGGGCGGATTTGATCGGGTATTTGAAATCAACCGCAATTTTCGTAATGAAGGTATCAGCGTTCGGCACAATCCTGAATTCACCATGATGGAGTTTTATGCATCCTACTGGGATTATCAGGATGTCATGAGCTTTACGGAAAATACCCTGCGACATGCGGCTATGGTTGCCAAGGGCTCAGCTGTACTGAGCTATGCTGGCCGAGAAGTTGATTTGTCGCAGCCGTTTATGCGATTCACAATTGCTGAGGCCATTGTGAAGTTTGTGCCCGAAGTCACGGCGGAAAGCGTGACGGATGAGTCCTTACTTAATCGGCTTTTACTCAAGTGCGGCAAGGCTGCTCCTGCCCATTGGAAGCTGGCGCAATTGCAATTTGCTGTGTTTGAAGAGTTGGTGGAGTCGCATTTGTGGGAACCCACTTTTATTATCGATCACCCCGTGGAGGTGAGCCCTTTGGCGCGCGCCAGTGATCTGGATCCGAGCCGGACAGAGCGATTTGAACTCTACATCACAGGTCGTGAAATGGCCAATGGTTTCTCCGAACTCAATGACGCAGAAGATCAGGCTGCGAGATTTCATGCGCAAGTGGCGCATAAGGATGCAGGTGATGAAGAGGCTATGTACTACGACCGTGATTTTATTCGTGCCTTAGAGTACGGTATGCCGCCAGCGGGTGGCTGTGGCATAGGCATTGATCGGTTGATGATGTTGCTGACCGATAGCCCCAGCATTCGGGATGTGGTTTTGTTTCCTGCGCTGAGGCGCGAATAAGCAGCGGTTATGAATTCGGTATTGTTGATCAATGGCCCTAATTTAAATTTGCTGGGTACACGGGAGCCCACCGTTTACGGCTCAACCACTTTGAATGACATTGAAACCGAATTGGCAGCCTTGGCACAGGCCAGTAGGGTGACATTGAGTTGCTTTCAGAGCAACCATGAGGGCGCTTTGATTGACCGTATTCATGCTGCACGTATGCAAGGTGTGGCCTACATGATCATCAACCCGGGTGGGTTGACGCACACGAGTATTGCCTTGCGTGATGCCCTCGCAGGGGTGGCCATTCCCTTTGTGGAGGTTCATATCAGTAATGTGCATCGTCGCGAGAGTTTTCGACATCATTCCTACTTCAGTGACATCGCCCAGGGCAGTATTGTGGGCTTAGGTACAGTAGGGTATAGGCTGGCGATGCAATATGTACTGGATCAGATATCAGGTAAAAAGCCTTGAATTGACATGAGCCCCCTTTGGGGGGGCGGAATAGTAGATCTAAACATTAAACAGAAAATTCAGGACATCACCGTTTTTGACAATGTATTCCTTGCCTTCTGCGCGTAGTTTGCCCGCTTCTTTGGCGCCCGCTTCACCTTGATATTGGATGAAGTCATCGAAGGCGATGGTTTGCGCGCGGATAAAACCGCGCTCGAAGTCGGTATGAATCACGCCTGCTGCTTGCGGTGCTGTGGCGCCGATGGGAATGGTCCAGGCGCGTACTTCTTTGACACCTGCCGTGAAATACGTTTGTAATCCCAGAAGCTGGAAAGCCGCCCGTATTAAACGATTCAACCCTGGTTCGGATTGCCCCATTTCTTGTAAAAATAGAGCTTTGTCATCATCGCTCATGTCGGATAAGTCCGCCTCGGTGCGGGCGCAGATAGCCACGACCGGTGCATTTTGCGCTTGGGCATAAGCTTTGAGGCGGTCCAGGAAGGGGTTGTCGTCAAAACCATCTTCCGCCACATTGCCGACAAACATCGCTGGCTTTGCCGTAATAAAGCAAAGAGGCTTGAGCAGTGCTTGATCCTCTTTACTCAGGGGCAATGCGCGTATGGGTAAGCCTTGGTTGAGGTGAGCTTGACATTGCTTGAGAATTTCTAGCATGCGTTGAGCTTCTTTATCCGCCCCCGATTTGGCGTTTTTGCTGTAACGCACGATGCTTTTTTCGACAGTGCCCAGGTCAGCCAAGCACAATTCGGTTTGGATGACTTCGATATCGGCGATGGGGTCTACTTTGCCTGCGACATGGATGACATTGGCATCTTCAAAGCACCGAACCACATTGACGATAGCATCGGTTTCACGAATGTGCGATAGGAATTGATTGCCAAGGCCTTCACCTTGCGATGCGCCTGCCACCAAGCCGGCAATATCCACAAATTCAACAATGGCAGAGACGATACGCTCGGGCTTGACAATGGCGGCGAGCTGGTCCAGGCGTGGGTCGGGGACTTCCACCACACCCACATTGGGCTCGATGGTGCAAAAGGGATAGTTTTCAGCGGCAATACCGGCTTTGGTTAAGGCATTAAATAAGGTGGATTTACCCACATTGGGTAATCCTACAATTCCACATTTCAAACTCACGACGGGGTTCCTTTATAAAAATTAAAGCGACCAAGATAGCGTGGCGCGCCAAACATCGGTATCAGCTGAGCCACGGGTGATTTGGGCGTTCGACAAGTGATAATGACCTAAGCCGAGTTGCGTTTGTGGGGAGATCGCCCATTTCACATCAAAACCCGTGCGTACCTGCAAAATCTCGGATGAGGCTGATTGACCTAGTTGGCTTTGGTAAAGCACTGGGCCAGTAAATGGGGTCACAGACCATGCGCCCCAATGAAAGTCACGGTAGACACCCACCCCCAAATGCGCCCCACCATCAGCAAAAGAGCCAGCCGATACCAAAGGCTTAATGCCGCGCCACCATGCTTGATCAGAGCGCCACTCAAGATCCAGTGATGGTTGATATTGAGCCTGGCGGCGAGCGCGCGCACCCGCTTGCGGATCGGTTTGGCCAAGGCCTACGACCCATTGCGCAGGAGCTTGTTGGGTAGAGTGGTGAGCCGCGGATGAAGCGGGTTCATCGAAAGCCACTAAACTGGCTCCTACTAAACTGACATAAGTGGCATAGGTTAAACCTAAAACGGGCATATCATGATCCTATGATTGAAATCTAAAAAATCTTGCATGAAAGCGATTGCGTACAATGGCTCCATTGTCCCTTAAAGTTGAGGGTGTTTAGAAATACTCACCCAGGTTTTTCCACATGAGCGCCCTATGATCATTTCATCTGATACCCCATCTGGTACCCATCAGGCACCATCATTGAAGCCCCGGACGGCAGCGCAGTCAGGCGTGCCGGAGGTCCGGATACGCGGCGCGGGTGTGGTGGGGACAACGTTGGCACTGGGTTTGTCGGCCATGGGTATTGGTGCAGTGATTGAAAAAGCCAATCGCTCAAGTCCTGATGGCGAAGAGGTACGTGCGTATGCCATTAATCATGCTTCGCAACAATTGCTAGAGCGGCTCAAGGTGTGGGGGGCAATACCTGCCGCAGCGATATGTCCGGTTCAAGATATGGATGTTTATGGGGATGGCAAGGGTGGGCAATTGTCATTCTCAGCTTGGCAGCAAAAGGTCGATGCATTGGCTTGGATCGTCGATGCCAGTGCGCTGGAGGCGGCGTTGCACCAGGCCTTACAATTTGCTTCGCATATTCGTGTAGATGTGCCCACTGTGGCCGCAGATAGGGCGACAATGGCCCAAGGGGCTGATTTGCTGGTGTTGTGTGAGGGGCGTGATTCGGCTGCGCGAGAGAAATTGGGTGTTGAATGGGATGTGCAGTCTTATGGACACTCGGCACTGGCTATGCGCTTGGTGTGTGATGTCGCGCATGCGGGTGTGGCGCAGCAATGGTTTTTGAGCCCTGATATATTGGCATTATTGCCCTGCAATCAGCCGGAACCGGGCAGCAGTTATGCCATGATTTGGTCTATGCCCAGTGAGCAAGCCCAGCAATGGATGCAAGCCGATGAGCTTGCTTTTGAGGCTCACTTGCAGCAAACCTTGCAAAAGGCCCATCATGCTGGCGGTGGTGCGCGTACATTCAAATTGGCTGGGGCTAGACGCGTATGGCCGTTACATAAAGGCCATGCCCAACGTGTTTCAGGGCAGGGTTGGGTGATGTTGGGCGACTGTGCTCACGTGATTCACCCTTTGGCTGGGCAGGGTCTTAATTTGGGCTTGGCGGATGTTGCAGAGTTGTTGCGTATACTTTCTCAGCGTGAGTCATGGCGATCACTCGGCGATGCCCGTTTGCTGGCGCGCTACGAGCGTGCGCGTTGGGGTGACATCAGGGCGATGACCACGGTGACAGATGGTTTGTGGCATTTATTTCAAAATCCGATGCCCTGGGTGCAAGTGATGCGCAATCAAGGCATGGGTTGGTTGGATCGGGTGGATTTTCTTAAAAAGAAATGTGTGGAAGCCGCTTTAGGTTGAAAGGACCGGTAATGAAATCGAGTAATGGAACCCTATGGGGGTTGAAAACACGAGGGCTTATATTTTGCCTTGGCGTATTGTTGGCACCTTGCTGGTTGGGGGCAAAGGAGGCGGTGATTCGGAAAAATATCGCTGAACGAATGTCCAATATGCCCAAAATTGACGAGGTAAATAAAACGCCCGTTCCTGGGGTTTGGGAAATTCGCATGGGTACGGATGTGGCTTACACCGATGAAAAAGGTAATTACCTAATTCAAGGGCATATTTTTGATACCCGTACGAAAACGGATTTAACGGAAGAGCGCATCAATAAACTCACGGCTATTGATTTTGCTAGCCTGCCCATCAAGGATGCGATTGTGATTAAGCAAGGTACTGGTGAGCGAAATTTGGCCATTTTTACCGACCCCAATTGTGGTTATTGCAAGCGCCTAGAACGTGATTTGAGCCAACTCAAAGATGTGACTTTGTACAATTTTGTGATGCCTATTTTGGGCGCAGATTCACAGGAAAAGGCCCGCAACATTTGGTGTGCGGATGATCCCGCTAAAGCTTGGCGTGATTGGATGATCAACTCTGCAACCATTAAAAAGACTATGGGTAGCCAATGTGATACCCAGGCTTTAGATCGTAATAAAGAGTTTGGGGCTAAGTATCGTATTAATGGTACGCCTACACTGTTTTTTGAGTCGGGACTGCGCAAAAGCGGTGCCCTACCTTTAGCAGAAATTGAAAAATTATTCGTGGCTTCACCCAGCAAAAAGCCATGACC
Organism: Burkholderiaceae bacterium; assembly: GCA_032122355.1. Lineage (GTDB taxonomy): Bacteria > Pseudomonadota > Gammaproteobacteria > Burkholderiales > Burkholderiaceae_C > RFTU01. The sequence continues at coordinate 20 of JAUMCS010000049.1, read as the reverse complement.
CATACGGTTGAGTACGAGAT
>JAUMCS010000048.1:0-8304 GCA_032122355.1 Burkholderiaceae bacterium | reverse complement strand
TTCAGCGCTAGCGCAGCTCGCCGCCGACTAATCAGTTGCTCTTCAATTTGCCGCATCACCGTGTAGCGCTCTAATTCCCTTTTGCTCATTTGAACCAGATCCATGCAATGCCTCCCATCTTTCCAAGAGGACATTCTTATCTGGCGTATACCTGCTTAAAATCGGACATTTCTAAATTGCGGCTACACTGAATATATCCGGCCATCGCTTGGGTACGATGGAGATTGAATCAGCCTTAGTGAGTTGTACTGATTTAGTGGCCGAAGCAGCAGTGGTTGGGCGGCCTGATGAAACCACAGGCGAGGCCATTTGTGCTTTTGTGGTACTCAAGCGCCCACGGCCTGAAGGGGCTGAGGCAGAGCAAATTGCGGAGCAATTACGCCAGTGGGTGGCGAAGGCCATTGGGCCCATTGCCAAACCCCGTGATATTCGTTTCGGGGATAATTTGCCTAAAACCCGATCCGGCAAAATCATGCGCCGCTTGTTGCGCTCAATTGCCAAAGGTGAGGCCATTACACAAGATATTTCAACCCTGGAAAACCCGTTGATTTTGGCACAGTTGGGGGCAAGTGTGGCCGGAGTATGCGGAGCGTGATACGCCGGAGAATTCATCACTTCAATGGGTTTTATCTACCCAGTTGAATTGGAATCGGGGGAACTCCTACTTGCATCAAATCTCTTTAGCTGACATTCTATAACCCTTGTATTAAATGCCCCAATCGAAGTTTTGGTAGTTTCTTCCAGTTCGATTGGCTCTATGCGCCACTACTGAGTTCATGCTTTAGTTTATGCATCAGTGATTGGCACCCAGTATCAAGGCCAAATTCATGAAAAATGCAATGCCTGGAATTATTATTCTGTGGTCTGAACAAGAGTTGTTTTCAAATTCATCGGACCACAAATATCGAATACTCAACCTGCGGTCCACCATGACCTTAGAGTATATGCTTTCGCAAGCGGTGATGACGCATATGCCAGTAAAGGTGGTTATTGATGCTAAGTTTGCTAAGTTGGCTATTAAACTTCTCGGCGAGCAGAATGTGATGGTCATGCCAGAAAATAACGGTGCATCAGAAGATACATTGGGGTATAGCCTAGCATCGGCGATAGCCGATTACTCGAATGTCAGTGGGTGGCTCTTGCTAACGGCTGATACCCCTTTTATTCGGTCTGAGACATTGATTGAGATGGCATCAGCCTTACAAAATCATGTATTGGTCTACCCCCAATATGGAGGGCAACAAGGCTATCCAATAGGATTAAATGGGGAGTTATTTTCCGAAATCATGAGGTTAACCTCAGAAAATGACCTAAGGCGGTTATTCATACGCTACCCATCTTTTGCCGTTGAAGTGGAAGATCCAGGCGTGTTGATGAGTTCGAATTCGGATAACACACATGAAATCAATGGAGCCCCAATGCCTTGGGCCTGCGCTGAGCAGCAACCTGGGGATAGGCCTTTACTGATGTAGTCCACGATTGCAAGATCAGACCGACTTAATCCTGTTTTTTGGGAACCGGTCTAACGCTCACCTGTACGTTGAGTTGTAAAGGTTTTTTATCGCGAATAACCAGGATCGGATAGATGCTGTCAGGGTTCAATTCAGATACTAAATTAAGCAAATTATCCGTATTGTGAATAGGCTGATGATTGATTTGGGTGATGATGTCACCAGGGCGCATACCTGCTTTATGGGCTGGCCCGCCCTGCAACAAGCCGGTGATGAGTACGCCCTGGTCAAGAGAAAGATCAAGCGACTTGGCCAACTCCGGTGTGATGTCGCGGGGCTCAACGCCGATCCAGCCTCGGGTAACATGGCCTTGGCGAATGAGCATCTCCATTATGGTTTTAGCTTTGTCAACCGGAATGGCAAAACCAATGCCCATATTGCCACCGCTCCGTGAGAAAATGGCTGTGTTGATGCCAACCAGTGAGCCATTGGCATCGACTAATGCACCACCCGAATTGCCTGGATTGATGGCGGCATCGGTTTGAATGAAATTTTCGTAAGTGGATAAACCCAGACGTGAACGACCGAGTGCGCTAACAATACCCGATGTGACGGTTTGCCCCACCCCAAAAGGGTTGCCTATGGCCAAAACCGCATCACCAATACGCATTTGGTCAATTCTTCCCCAGGTGATAACAGGAAGGTTCGTTAATTCAATTTTTAACACGGCCAAATCAGTTTCAGGGTCAGTCCCGACAATCTTGGCGCGGGTTTGTCGGCCATCACTGAGTTGCACTTCAATTTCGTCAGCATCATCAATGACGTGATTGTTCGTAAGCAAATAACCCGCTTCAGAAACAATAACCCCTGAGCCGAGCCCTTGCTGAGGTTGTTGATCGGGTAAATTATCGCCATAAAAGAATTGAAACCATGGATCATTCAGACGGGGATTTTTGTCAACTTTCTTACTGGCGATAATACTCACGACAGCTGGTGTGGCAACGGTGGCGGCTTGACTAAAACCGATGTTAGTTAAAGCCTGCGAAGGCTCAGCCACTTTAATGGGCACGCTCTGGGGCAGTAAATAATGGGGCCCTTTGGCTAGCCATTGCGGTTTAAAAGTTAGCACAACAAACAAAAATGCGACTAACATCGTAACCGTTTGCGAGAAAATAAGCCAAATTCTGTGCATGGTGTGGGATAGTTTTAATGTTCCTAAGCGCTCATTATGCTACCAATAATGGCTATGTCAATGCTTCATTATCAAGGGGGCTTATTCATGATTCAAGGTTTTGTTTACATTTTGATATTTCAGGCTGTGGGGGAGTTGTGTAGTCAATTTTTCTTGCCCAAGATTCCAGGGCCCGTGATTGGATTGGTGCTGATGTTAGTTTTTCTTTCCTGGCGGGGCGAAGTTCCCTCACCCATAGAAAATTTTTCTAATACGATTTTGCCCAACTTAGGCCTGTTCTTTATTCCTGCTGCTGTAGGTGTGGTCATGTATCTGCCCTTGTTAAAAACGCATGCAGGTGCCGTGATGTTGGCGCTGTTGTTAGGCGTGTTAGCGACCCTAGCCGTAACGGCGCTAATTTTGAAGTTTTTAGCCACCAACCGCCCAGAGGATGAGCATGCAAGCTAATTTACCCCCCATTCATGAAATATGGGTTTATCTCTCTGGTAACCCCTTGTTTGCTTTGGTACTTACCTTGGGGGCTTATGCAATCGGTATCAAGGTATATGAATCGACTCAACGTAACCCGTTGGCCAACCCACTGCCGATAGCCGTTGTTCTTATATCCGTTGTGTTGATTAACTTAGACATACCCTATGGCAAGTACTTTGAAGGTGCCCAGTTTGTTCATTTTCTTTTAGGAACGGCTACCGTTTCCTTGGCAGTGCCAATCTACAAAGGCCGTAAAGCACTTCAAGGTAGGGTGGGTATATTGATTTTGGCGCTTCTAGCTGGCGGCGCCACATCGATAGTTGTTTCTGTTTCTGTATTGCGCCTGTTGGGAGCTGATCCCGCCCTTATCCAAAGTATGTATGCCAAATCAGTGACAACACCGATTGCAATGGGCATTGCCGATAGAATTCATGCCTCACCTACACTGACTGCGGTTTTTGCTCTATCCAGCGGGGTTATCGGGGCGGTATTAGGGCGTTGGATTTTCAATTTATTACGTATCACGGCTTGGTGGCAAAGGGGTTTTGCACTGGGTGTGGCCGCACATGGTTTGGGTACATCTAGGGCATTGAGTGTGCACCCCGCAGCAGGGGCGCTGGCCTCTTTGGGTATGGGGCTATCCGGTATTTTGGGCTCGGTGTTGATTCCACTGGTGGTTCGTTATTTTTAAGGTGTTGTGATGATTTTTTGCCATGAATTGGTTCAATATTTGGATGAAGTTTTAAATGTTTCGGCATTTAAGGACTACGGTCCCAATGGTTTGCAAGTTGAAGGTAAGCCGGAAATTAAACGCATCGCTTCGGGAGTTACAGCCAGTTTAGACTTGATAGAGGCAGCGATTGAATATCAATGTGATGCTTTATTGGTTCATCACGGACTATTTTGGCGTGGGCAGGATGGCCGCTTAGTGGGCTGGTTAGGACAACGAGTACGTAGGCTCATGGCGCACAATATCAATTTATTCGCATACCACTTACCCTTGGATGCACACGAGCAATGGGGCAATAATGCCGTTTGGGGCCAGGCCATGAGATTACAGGCAGATAGACGTTTTGGCGATCAGGGTTTGGGATTTATCGCACCCTCGGCAGAGAGTGATTTATCCACTTTATTGGCCAAATTGGAGTTAGCGCTGGGCCGCACCCCTATCAGTGTGGCGGGTGATGGCCGCCAACTCAAGCGTGTAGCCTGGTGCAGTGGTGGTGCGCAGGGGTATTTTGAATCAGCTATTGCGGCCGGTGCAGATGTATTCTTGACAGGTGAAATTTCGGAGCCTCAGGCTCATTTGGCGCGTGAAACCGGTGTGGCATTCGTTGCCTGCGGACATCATGCCACGGAGCGCTACGGCGCACGGGCCCTGGGCGAGCATTTGGCTCAGCATTTTGGATTGATACATCAATTCATTGATATTAACAATCCTGCTTAATCCCACTTTGTTCTTATATGCAAACCTCAATACCATCTATGCCGTTGGCTATGTTAGATCGGCCACTGCTCGTGACCTTAGGTGATCCAGCCGGAATTGGGCCTGAATTGGTTGTGCGGGCATATCAAGCAAGACAGCTCGATCAGGTATGTGTTGTGGGGCACCCTGATGTGGTGAAAAAAGGGCTGCAAGCTTGTGGAATCGCGGAGATTCCTAGGCAAACTCTCGAAAACTTAGACCTATGGGATGGTGCATATCCAGAGCACTTGAAGATTTGGAATCCGATATGGGATGAGCGGACTGAGGGTGATTTTTCAATCGCTAAAGATGTGGATTGGAGCACCATAGCCTGGGGCCAGCCCGATGCACGGTGCGCAGCGGAGGCAGTTCGATGTATTGATGCAGCGGTGCGTGCCATACGGCACGGCCAATCTTCTGGTTTAATTACAGCACCTATTCACAAGGAAGCACTGGCCATGGCCGGTATTGAGTTTCCTGGGCATACCGAGATGTTACAAGCTTGGAGCGCGCCGAAACCGCTGCCGGTGAGAATGATGCTGGCCAACTCAGAGCTCAGGGTGGTACTGGTAACCATACACATGGCTTTGCGCCGTGCGATAGATGCCATTGATCATGACAACGTACTGGAAACCATTCGTATTGCGCATGAAAGCGCCTGGCAATGGGGGCAAACACAGCCGCGTATTGCCGTTGCGGGCTTAAATCCGCACGCTGGTGAAGGGGGCTTGTTTGGAGATGAAGAGGTACGCCTCATAGCGCCAGCTATTGCCCAAGCGCGGCAACAGGGTATCCACGTCAGTGGGCCATATGCGCCTGATACAGTGTTTATGCGTGCCCGCCATACCCCTCAAAAGGCTGGAGAGTTTGATGTAGTCGTGGCCATGACGCATGACCATGGTTTAATTCCCGTTAAGTATTTAGGGGTTGATCAGGGGGTGAATGTGACACTGGGTTTGCCATTCATCCGCACAAGCCCTGACCATGGTACGGCGTTTGATATTGCGGGGCAGGGGAAGGCCAATCCAGGGAGTTTTTTACAGGCTTTGCAATGGGCTCAAAGTTGCTGCAGCCTCATCCGGTAGTATTTTTAGGCCCAGGGTTAGGTGCTGCAACTCATCTTCATTGAGGGTTTCTTTTTCTAGTAGTGCTTGAGCAACCTGATGAAAAATCAACTCATTGGCCTTGAGCACTTTTTGCGCTAGAGTATAGGCTTTTTGGATCCAGCTTTGTATGGCTTGGTCAATACGCTTGGCTGTTTCGGGGCTGTCTATGCTTGGTGACTGCCAACTTACCCAGGGGGTGCTTTTTTCCGTCCAAGGGTGCCGGTCTCCCCATGCGATACAACCTAAATCATCATCCATGCCGTAGCGGATGATCATGCTGCGAGCCATGTCAGTTGCGCGAGCAATATCATCAGCCGCGCCGGTACTGATATCGCCTATCACCATTTGCTCAGCCACTCGGCCGCCCAACAGCACGGCCATGCGGTGTAGCATTTCTTGGCGGCGCAGCAGTAACCTGTCTTCACTCGGGCGTTGTAATGTGTAGCCCAATGCGCCTATGCCGTGGGGGATGATGGATACCTTGTGTACTTTGTCGGTACCACTGAGTGCCAGCGCAACCAGAGCATGACCGCTTTCATGGTAGGCGATGGTTTTTTTCTCACTGGGGTTAATCACACGATGCCGCTTTTCAATACCGGCGATCGTACGTTCAACGGCTTGGGTGAAATCCTCTAATGCAACTGATGAGGCCTTACGGCGTGTAGCGTTGATGGCTGCCTCATTGACAATATTGGCCAAATCTGCGCCCGCAAGACCTACCGTGATGGCTGCTATGGCATCTAAATTGAGATTGGCCTCAACCGTGATGCGTTGGGTGTGAACCTTGAGTATAGCTAGACGGCCTAGCCGATCAGGCCGATCCACCAGCACCTGCCGATCAAAACGGCCAGCTCTGAGCAGTGCCGGGTCGAGTATTTCGGGCCGGTTGGTGGCCGCTAGTAAAATCACCCCGACCCGAGGATCAAACCCATCTAGCTCAACTAATAATTGATTTAGTGTTTGTTCTCGTTCCTCATGCCCGCCGGAAAAACCATTTCCGCTTCGCGTTTTGCCCAAGGCATCTAGTTCATCAATGAAAATAATGGCTGGCGCGTGAGACCGCGCTTGCTCAAACAAATCACGCACACGGGCTGCTCCAACGCCAACAAATAGCTCAATAAATTCAGATCCACTGATTGAAAAGAAGGGAACATTTGCCTCGCCAGCAACAGCCCGTGCCAATAGCGTTTTGCCCGTTCCTGTGGGCCCAACCAATAATACACCCTTAGGCATACGCGCACCCAGGCGACCATATTCATCAGGGAATTTGAGAAAATCAACCACTTCTTGAAGCTCTGCTTTGGCCTCATCTACGCCTGCAACATCTTCAAACCGTACACCAGTTACACGCTCCATATACACCCTAGCACCACTTCGCCCAATACCCAAAGCACTACCCAACCCTTTTCTGCCCCCCAGAATCTGAGAGCGAGCAGCAATCCAGCGCCAGAGAATATAAAAAAATATCCATGGCCAAATCCAAGAAACCCAATCGGTGCTAGTTTGATTGTTGCCACCTTGCCGAAAGGTAACGCCGTAACGGTTCAATTGTTCGGCAATATCAATGGGTACACGTCGGGCAATTACATAGTCAAGAGTTGTTTTATCTGAATCAAGAAGCGCCGCCTTAACCTGACCTCGAACCCATTGCTCTGTTACTTCAACTTGTTCGAGTTTTCCTTGCTCCAAATAGCTTAAAAACGTGCTGTAAGGAACTTCATGGGTAGCTGATGAAGCCACCTTCGAGCCCCAATACAGAACCACCAAAAGCACCGATGTCACAGCAAAAGCCAATGCTGACCATGCATTAAGCCAATGCTTCCAAGGTGAAGGGCTGTGTGGCTTATTGGAGGGTGATGGATGAGAGGATTGGGGCGTTGATGGCAAAACAAAAACCAGTGCTTATGGAGGTAAGCACTAGTTTCTGTGATGGTCACTCAGTTCAATTGAGGCTGTGCAGTTTAGCTGGAATTATGTGATGCTTGGCATTCCCCCCCAATTTTATCCCCCCCCTGCATAATTTTGCTGTCGCCATGCTTCGTAGACGGTTATGGCTACGGCATTGCTGAGGTTGAGGCTACGCTGCTCAGGGCGCATGGGTAATCGCACTTGTTGCTGAGCGGGCCAATTTTCACGGATAGCCAACGGTAAGCCAGCTGTTTCGCTGCCAAATACTAACCAATCATGCGGCTGCCATGCTATTGCACTGATGGTTTGACTAGCCTTGGTAGTTAGCGCAAATATGCGTTCAGGAGCAGGGGATTCCGATGCTAGGAAAGCACTCCAGGATTCATGATTTATCACTGCCGTGTATTCATGATAATCGAGTCCAGCACGCCGCAAGGATTTTTCATCCAGCGAAAACCCTAGGGGTTCAATTAAATGCAACTGGCAACCTGTATTGGCTGCAAGCCGGATGACATTTCCGGTGTTTGGCGGAATTTCAGGGTGAACAAGAACAATGTTAAACATGATGCGTGTTTGCAAAGATAGCGGGCTTGGCTATTGTAGCTAACTGGCTTCATCATCTGGTGCAGGTGTAGCCGCAATATAGAAATGTCCGCTTTTAGGTAGGTTTGCGCCAGATAAGAATGTCCTCTTGGAAAGATGGGGGGCATT
>JAUMCS010000047.1:0-19119 GCA_032122355.1 Burkholderiaceae bacterium | reverse complement strand
TACCAAGCCGGCATTGGAGTTATGGTTGAATGAACATGTCGAGCACGGTAAAACCCTAGCGCAATGGGTGATCAAGCAAGCACAAGCTCGACAGCGTGCTGGGCAGAAGGTGGAAAAAAAGAAAGGCTCGGGCGTGGCCGTATTACCGGGCAAATTGACGGATTGCGAAAGCCGTGACTTGGCTTTAAATGAGCTTTTTTTGGTTGAAGGTGATTCGGCCGGTGGCAGTGCCAAAATGGGTCGCAATAAAGAAACACAAGCGATATTGCCCCTGCGTGGCAAAGTGTTAAATGCTTGGGAAGTCGAGCCTGATTTATTGTTCAAGAATAATGAAATTCATGACATCTCGGTGGCGATTGGGGTGGACCCCCATGGCCTCCATGATTCACCTGACTTATCCGGTTTGCGCTACGGCAAGATTTGTATTTTGAGTGATGCGGATGTGGATGGGTCGCACATTCAGGTGCTGTTGCTAACCTTGTTTTTCCGCCACTTTCCCAAGCTGATTGAGAATGGCATCATTCATGTTGCACGTCCGCCCCTATTCCGGGTAGATGCTCCGGCAAGGGGCAAAAAACCCAGTGCCAAGCTATATGCATTGGATACGGGTGAGTTAGAGGCCATATTGGATAAGCTGCGCAAAGAAGGCGCGCGTGACAATAGTTGGACCATCAGCCGATTTAAAGGTTTGGGTGAGATGAACGCCGAGCAATTATGGGAAACCACACTCAACCCCGATACGCGTCGACTTTTAACGGTGCAATTGGGCGAGTTGGATTATGCAGCAACTGAAGCCGAGATGCATAAATTAATGGGCAAGGGCGAGGCCGCAGCACGCCGTGAATTGATGGAAAGGCACGGCCACGCCGTGGAAATTGATGTTTGAAACTTCTACAACAACTCTACCTGTGAGTGCAGGTGATGAGCTAGCGGCTTACGCCCAGAAAGCCTACTTGGAATACGCTTTGTCGGTGGTGAAAGGGCGTGCCTTGCCGGATGTATGTGATGGGCAAAAGCCCGTGCAGCGGCGAATTTTGTATGCCATGGAGCGAATGGGCTTATCGCATACCACAGCCAGTGGCCCCAAGGCGGTAAAAAGCGCACGAGTGGTGGGTGATGTGTTAGGTAAATTTCACCCCCACGGAGATACGGCTGCATATGATGCTTTGGTGCGCATGGCGCAGGATTTTTCTCAGCGTTACCCCTTGATTGATGGCCAAGGCAATTTTGGTTCACGCGATGGCGACGGAGCTGCCGCTATGCGCTACACCGAAGCGCGTTTGGCACCCATTGCTCGACTGCTGTTGGATGAAATGGATGAAGGCACGGTTGATTTCCTGCCCAACTATGATGGGTCAACGCAAGAGCCGCGATTATTGCCCGCCCGTTTGCCCATGGTGCTGCTCAATGGTGCTTCAGGTATTGCGGTGGGTTTGGCTACTGAAATTCCTAGCCACCCTTTGCATGAAGTGGCTCAGGCTTGTGTGGCTTTACTCAAGAATGAGGGTTTATCGAACGAAGAGTTGTACGCTCTATTGCCAGGCCCGGATTATCCGGGCGGAGGGCAAATCATCAGCAGTGTGGAGGATATTCAGGCGGCCTATTCTTCGGGGCGCGGCTCACTCAAAGTGCGTGCTCGCTGGAAGATAGAAGACCTCGCTCGCGGACAATGGCAATGGGTGGTCACCGAATTGCCGCCCGGCGTGAGCGCGCAAAAGGTTCTGGAAGAAATTGAAGAGTTGACCAATCCGAAAATAAAGGCCGGGAAGAAAGCGCTGACGGCGGAACAAACGCAACTGAAGGCGCAGGTACTTTCGGTGCTTGATGCGGTGCGAGATGAATCGAGTAAAGATGCGCCTGTGCGTTTGGTACTAGAGCCCAAAAGCCGAACCACAGAACAAAGTGAATTGATTCAAACCCTGCTGGCGCACACCAGTTTAGAAACGACGGCACCCATCAATCTGACCATGGTGGGCGGTGATGGCAAACCGACACAAAAAAGCTTGCGTCAAATTTTGCAAGAGTGGCTGCAATATCGCTTGCAAACGGTGGAGCGGCGCACGCAGCACCGACTTGCACGGGTGCTTGATCGTATCCACGTGCTCGAAGGGCGGCAGTTGGTGTTGCTCAATATCGATGAGGTGATTCACATCATTCGTCATAGCGATGAACCCAAGGCGGCATTGATTCAGCGTTTTGCCCTCAGTGATCGGCAGGCCGAAGATATTCTTGAAATTCGCTTGCGCCAATTGGCGCGCCTAGAAGCCATTCGTATTGAACAAGAATTGGCCGAGTTGCGTGCGGAGCAAAATCAGTTACAAGATATATTGGCGCAGCCAGCGGCACTCAAGCGCTTGGTGATCAAAGAAATCAGTGCCGATGCTAAAACTTATGGTGATACTCGCCGCACCCTGATTCAGCCCGAGAAGCGCGCCACCACGGAGATCAAGGTGGTGGATGAGGCAGTGACGGTGGTGGTGAGTAGCAAAGGATGGGTGCGTTGCCTCAAGGGGCATGATATTGATGCTCCATCTTTGAGCTTTAAGTCTGGCGATGCGCGGCATGCGTTATTTGAGTGTCGCAGTGTGGATGCATTGGTGGTGCTTGGCAGCAACGGGCGAGCGTATTCCGTGGCGGTGGCGCAACTGCCGGGCGGGCGGGGTGATGGCACACCGATCACGACCTTGGTGGATCTGGAAGCGGGTACGCAAGCTGTGCATTACTACGCGGGTGCGGCGCAAACGACATTGCTACTGTGCAATTCTGCGGGTTACGGATTGGTGGCCAAGGTGGCTGATTTGTGCTCACGGCAGCGCGCGGGTAAGGCGTTTTTAAGTTTAGAAGCCCATGCGCAAGTGCTGGCTCCGTTAGAGCTGAGACCCGAGGCCAACGCGCTCGCATGCTTGGCAGCACATGGCCGCATTTTGGTGTTTGGTGTGGATGAAATCAAGCACCAAGCCTCGGGCGGTAAGGGCCTGACCCTGATGGATGTGAATGAGTCTGCGCCCCTGCTGGCTGTGGCTTTGATGGCCCCCACGGATGCTTTACGGATACTGGGTACAGGCCGTGGCGGGCGTGAAAAAGAAGAGCGTTTGGGTACGGTGGCCTTGAAGTCGTATTGGGGTAAGCGTGGGCGCAAAGGCAAAAAGCTAGAGGGTTTTCCGCGACCTTTGCAACTCCAGCCAGACAATTCTTAAGCCCCATAACGTCAGTACACCAAACATCGCTGCTGAAACCAAGGCATAGGGTATACCTAAGAGCTTCACTTTGGCCTCAGCGCAGCTGGCCAAAGGCTGAAATATCGCCGGTAGCCAAGCATCGAGCTGTGTTTGGCTGATGAAACGATCGGCCCAGGTGAAGGCACACGAACCCGCGGGTGCGGCTACAAAGTACTGCCACAGCGCGGCGGCTATACCCAGCACACCACTGATGCATATACCAATACCGGCTACAGTGGGGGCCCTAGTAAAAGAAGAACCCCCCCAGCCTACTAAGGCAACAGCCATGACAACCACCCATATCATGCGCTGTACGATACACCATGGGCAGGGCAGCATGCCATAGATATGCTGAGAAATCAGGGCTGCAGCCAAGCAAGTGGCGCTGAGGCCCATGATTCCTGCCCAGCATAAAGACGTGCGTCCAAGCCGGTTGATGACGCTAGCCTTGGTAGATTCTTCGATAGGAATTTGACGCATGATGAAGGGCCCTTCAGTGACAACAAGAATTAAGCAACTTCGGCTATCAGTTCAATTTCCACACACGCCCCGAGGGGGATTTGCGCCACACCAAAGGCACTGCGGGCGTGTATGCCCGCATCGGGGCCCAACACCTCGGCAAGCAATTCAGAACAACCGTTGGTCACCAAATGATGTTCGGTGAATGTGTTGGTGCTGTTGACTAAGCTCACTACTTTAACAATACGCCGAATATGGGCCAAATCCCCTACAGCGGCTTGCAAAGTGCCTAATAAATCAATGGCTACTGCACGCGCTGCCATTTTTCCTTCGGCAGTTGTCATGGTGAGTCCGAGTTGGCCCACCCAGGGCTGTCCGTCTTTCTTGGCAATATGGCCTGAAACAAACAATAACGAACCCGATCGAACAAACGGTACGTAAGCCGCTACAGGTGTGGCTGCTGCAGGCAATTCAATGCCCAATTGGGCTAGGCGAGCTTCGATGGAAGATTCAGTTAAGGTTAGGTTAGGGGTGGACATGGCTTATCTTTTAAAGTGGTATTGCCAACATTGTAAATGTGTATGAAAGCAGGGCCAGCGGTGGCGTATGATAAGCTTGACACCAGGGTGAAAGTGTGAAATCATGTCTGCCAAGAATAAAACGCAAAAAACTCAAGAAATCTATGCGCCAAAGGATGTGTTGGTTCCAAGCAAACTCGGTGGAGGGGTTTTGAAAGAGCTGGTGATTCGGGAGCTGCCGTCGAAGAAGGTAATCAAGTATTCGCTGGCCTACATCAATCCTAAGATCTATGGAGGCGATAACGGGCGTGTGCTGGGTTATGACAACAGCCACGGGTTTTCGCATCGGCATTTCAAGGGGACCATATCCGCAGAGGCGTTTCCCGGGTATGAGGCTCTGTACGAAAAATTCGAAAAAGAGTGGCAATCAATCGCCATCAACTTTGTTAATGGAGGGAAGGAATGAGTAGGGCAAAAATTTCAATAGAAGATTTCAAGAGTGAGCGAATTCTGCGTCAGCACTCGCATAAAAGCAAAGAAATCGCGCGTGCGCTGGATGTTAAGGCCGAGACGCTGCCTTACGCGAAGGTTTTTACCAGCTATGAGTTTGAGGATTTTTTGAGTCAACTGACCCCAAAGCGATTTGAATTGCTTCGGCTTGCCAGCAAAGGAGGGCGTTCTATAGCCGATTTGGCTGAGGCCTCCCACCGCGACCCCAGCGCAGTGTCTAAGGATGTACTGCGCTTATCCAAGCTGGGCTTGGTAAGGGTGGATTCTGTTCGAAATCATGGTCACGGGCAAAAGAAAATTGTCACACCAGTAGCAACCACTATTTCTATCAATGCATCCATTGCCATGGAGGCCAATAACGGTGGGTGATTGTCTATCGTTAAAGCAAGGAAAATTCAATCTGCGTTTTCTCGCCCCGAGAAGCCTTGAAACGCCTGATAAGTCGATAAATGCTCTTGCGCCCAACTCAGGGGTAAATCGGGGTTGGCTTCGTGCTGGCGAAGTTTATGTAACAAGGGGTTTTTGATTTCAGCTAAATGGAGTTGAACGCCCTGCTGATGCAGCTCTCGAGCCCATTCACGTAAGCCCAAATAGGCACTATGGTCTATGTCATTGACACTGGAAAGGCTGAGAACGAGGTGTTCCATTGCGGTTTGTCGTGATTGAATTTTGCGTTGAAGATTTTCTTGAATCCAGTCCCAGTTACCAAAAAACAAATTCGCATCAATACGCACGAATAGTGCGTTGGATAAGGTTTGAACTTGATGGTAGAGCACGTTCCGAAAATGCTCAGTGCCGGGCACACAACCAATCTCAGCAATATGTGGTCGGCCTTGTCGCATCACCACGGTGGCCAATGCAACAGTGACTCCGAGCATCACACCTACCTCTACACCACCTAGCAAAACGCCGATGAAGGTCAGCAGCCAACCTAGGCCATCGGCGCGGTCATAACGCCACACTTGAAGAAAAGCATGCAGATTGATTAATGGCCCAACTGCTGCCATGATCATGGCAGCCAGAGCGGCCAATGGCAGGCTGGACAATAATGAGCTCGGCCCCAGCCACACGAGCAGCATGACTAAAGAAGCAAATACCCCCGCCATGGGGCTGCGGGCACCGGCTTCGAGATTCACGACAGACCGTGACAGCCCCCCCGTTACCGCAAACCCGCCGGATAAACCCGCTGCCAGGTTGGCCGCGCCCAGCCCTCGTAATTCCGCATTGGCATCCACCGACTTGGAGTGAATTTGACCAATCGCCTTGGCCATGGAGTAGCTTTCAATAAAGCCGATCAACGCTATCAATGCCGCCGATTGCAGCAATCGAAAGAAAGTGGGTGTATCTATTGCTGCCACATGGGGTAGCCCAGTGCTACCACCCCAAGCTAGGGTGGATTGCAAGGTGGGAATCACGGAAGATAGCTCCGTTTGATGAACGAATACAGTGACGACACATAACAATAGCAGCGGAAAGGTTTTGGATAGCCTGTATACGCCGTTTTGGGGAAGTGCTGACGATAAATATCGTGCTGCGATCAGTGCCAATAAACACCCTAGCCCGAGCAATAATGGTGCTAACTGCAGGGATGGCCCATGGTTCCAAAGCGATTGCAGCAAGCTATACGCCGTATCCCCTGAAATCGGTACATTCAACCAGTATTTGAATTGCCCCAGAACAATCAGCACGGCCGCACCGGATATAAAGCCCCCGATCACCGAATGACTGAGTAAGTGCGCAATAAAGCCCAGGCGCAGTAAGCCCATGAGCAGCAACATCAGGCCCGATAGGACTGCCAACAAGCCTGCCATGCCATACCACTGGGCTGATCCTGGCAAAGCCAAAGGGGATAAAGCATCCATGGTCATGGCCGAAGCAATGGCCACGGGCCCCACGGATAATGCTGGGCTGCGCCCGAGTAGGGCGTAGCCTAATTGGCCTGCGATGGCCGCCATTAAGCCCATTTGAGGGGTAACGCCAGCTAATAAAGCATAGGCTAGGCTTTGTGGCACCAAAATCAGCGAAACCACCAGCCCCGCTAAGGCATCAGCACCCCAATGTTCGGGGCGATGATCACGCCACCAAGGAAACAGCGAATTGAGCATATCAATCGAGCCGATGCGCGAAGGCGGAGTTAGTGGGATGGCTTTGATGAGGGAGGCTGGGTTCGTTGTGTGAGTAGGTGATGTATGCCCATGCCAGCAAGCATAGCCAGTACAAATACCCCCGCTTTAACCTCACCCATGCCCATGCCCACCCAAGCGGGCCCTGGGCAAAAACCTGCCAAGCCCCAGCCAGCACCAAACGCCATTGAGCCCCATATCAATGGTGCGCTGAGGTCATGGCGTGTGGGCCAGTGCATAGCGCCACCCAGCAAATTACGGGGACGTTTTAAGGCCCACTGAAAACCGATGAGGCCCACGCTCAAAGCCGAGGCCATCACCAGTAGTAAGCTGGGATTCCAAGGTCCTAGGATATTCAAAAAACCAATCACCTTGGAGGGGTCGGTCATGCCAGAGATGATCAAGCCCAAACCAAAAACCAAGCCAATCAAGAAAGCGGATAGTGCCTGCATGGTGTGTACTCCTGTTATGCCAATCGAACCAAAGCCACCACCCCAAACCCCGCCAGCATGAAGCACAGCGTGGCTACGAGGGACCGTGGTGACAAGCGCGAAAGCCCACAAATGCCATGCCCGCTGGTACAGCCCGATCCGTAACGCGTGCCGATGCCCACCAATAAGCCCGCAACGATCAGTGTGGAGTAGCTCGCATCAATGGTGGGGGTGGGCAAAGGCATAGTGGCTAATATGCGCCAAGCCACGGGAGCCATCAGCATTCCCACCAGAAATGCCAGTCGCCAGCGCAGTTCGGGGCTACGGGGTGTGAACAAGCCAGCCAGAATGCCGCTAATGCCGGCAATGCGCCCGTTGATCGCCATCAGTGCCACACTGGCGATACCAATGAGAACGCCACCGGCGATGGCATGAATGAGGTTAAAGGCATTCCAATCAATAACCATGAAGAACTCCTTGCTTTAAGCTAGGGTGAGATGCGTAAGGCAGGGATGGGTGCCTCAAGAGGTGTTTATACTGTAATTGCGTGTACTTGGTGATAAGGAGAGCGCAATGTCTGAGGCTTTAATTCAACCTTTTTTTGATTCAACGACATCGACCTTCAGTTATGTCGTGGTTGACCCTGCTACACGCCAAGCGGCAATCATTGATTCGGTGCTCGATTATGACCCCAAATCAGGGCGCACCAGCACCGATCATGCCGACCAACTGGTGCAGTGGGTGAAGCAGCAGGCATTATCGGTGCAATGGATACTCGAAACCCATGCTCACGCTGATCATCTGTCTGCGGCGGATTATTTGAAAGCGCAGCTGGGTGGGCAAACCGCCATCGGTGCGCAGATCACGGAAGTGCAATATGTGTTTAAAGAGCTATTTCAGCTGGAGTCCGCCTTTGCCACTGATGGGCGGCAGTTTGATCGCTTACTGCGGGATGGCGATCAATTACCTCTGGGGCATTTAAGCCTAGAAGTGATGCATTTGCCTGGCCATACTCCCGCGGATGTGGCCTACAAAATAGGCGATGCAGTGTTTGTGGGCGATACTCTGTTTATGCCGGATGTGGGAACGGCGCGGTGCGATTTTCCGGGTGGAAATGCCCAAACCCTGTATCAATCGGTACGCCGATTACTGGCATTGCCATCCGATACGCGGCTGTATATGTGCCATGATTACCCACCCGGCGCGCGTGATGTGCGCTATGAATGCACGATTGCCGAGCAGCGGGCACATAATATCCATGTGTCTGATGCCGTGACTGAGTCGCAGTTTGTGGCCATGCGTGGCACGCGCGATGCGGGTTTAGCCTTGCCGGTATTGATGTTGCCGGCGGTACAAATCAATATCCGAGCAGGCGCTCTGCCGCCGGCAGATCCACAGGGCCGGCGCTTTCTGAAGATTCCCCTTAATGCCTTGTAGGCACAAAAGTGCTCTAGTAGACCAAGCGATCAGGCCGAATATCGCGCAAAATCGTGGTGGCAATTTCTTCAATCGATTTATGGGTCGAGCTCAGCCATGAAATGCCTGATAAGCGCATCATTTGCTCGGCCGCACTCACCTCAGCGCGGCAGTTTTCAAGGGCTGCATACTGACTGCCTGGGCGGCGTTCTTGCCGGATATGGTGCAAGCGTTCGGGGTCAATCGTGAGGCCAAAGCACTTGTGCTTGTAAGGGGCCAGTGATGCAGGCAGGTGTGCGCGTTCAAAATCTTCTGGGATGAGAGGGTAATTGGCGGCCTTGATGCCGTGTTGCATGGCAAGGTACAGTGAAGTGGGTGTTTTACCACTGCGGCTGACGCCCACCAAAATCACATCAGCCAGCGCCAAGTTGCGTGTAGATTGACCGTCATCATGAGCCAGTGAGAAGTTAATAGCTTCAATCCGATCATCGTATTCTTGGCTTTGTGCGGCATCTGAAAATCGGCCCACACGGTGGTTGCTTTTCATACCAAATGCCAGCTCTAGGGGTTCGACAAACGCACGAAACATATCCATCACCAAGCCTTGGCAATCGGGCGCAGATACGATGGTGCGTATGGCATCATTGACCAGTGTGATAAAAACAACGGGGCAGTGCCCTTCGCTTTGGGCGGTAGCGTTGATCTCTGCTGCCACTTGGCGGGCTTTTTCTTCGCTGTCGATGAAGGGTCGGCGTATATGGCGAAAAGGCCCAGGGAATTGCGCCAGAATCGAATTGCCAAAGGTTTCAGCAGTGATGCCAGTGCCGTCCGAGATGAAAAATACAGTGCGATGATTCATGTGGAAGATGATTTTTCAGTGTGGATTCATGGAATAAGGCTTCATCATAAGCTTCAAAGATGCAATCCCCCATTAAAATCTTAGTTTGATTATCATCAAGGAGCTTGGAATGCCCAACACGGATTCCCACACGACTACCGCTAATGCCCTAACTCTACCCTTTGAATATTTACGCATGACCGATGTGGAATCGGTCGGTGGAAAAAATGCATCACTGGGTGAAATGATCAGCCAACTGGCTTCGTCCGGCGTGCGGGTGCCCGGTGGTTTTGCCACTACGGCTCATGCTTTCCGAGAGTTCTTGCGCCACGGTGGGCTAGACCAGCGCATACAACAACGCCTAGCCAACTTGAATACCGATGATGTCCGCGCACTCACTCAAGCCGGTGCCGAGATTCGTCAGTGGGTCATTGACACTCCTTTCCCGCCAGAATTAGAAGCCGAGATGTGCACGCAATACGCCCGTTTGGCTGCGGATATGCCTGGGGCATCTTTTGCGGTGAGGTCTTCGGCCACAGCGGAAGATTTGCCCGATGCCTCATTTGCTGGCCAGCAAGAAACCTTCTTGAATGTGGTGGGTATTGACGATATCTTGCACAAAACCAAAGAGGTTTTTGCTTCTCTGTACAATGACCGCGCTATCAGCTACCGTGTACATAAGGGCTTTGCTCATGATGATGTCGCTTTATCGGCTGGTATTCAGCGCATGGTGCGCTCTGACTTAGGATCCGCGGGCGTGATGTTTACCATGGATACCGAAAGTGGCTTTCCAGATGTGGTGTTCATTACCTCCAGCTATGGCCTAGGTGAAACCGTGGTGCAAGGGGCAGTGAACCCCGATGAATTTTATGTGCATAAACCCACCTTGGGAGCGGGGCACCCTGCTGTGATTCGGCGCAATTTGGGTTCTAAACTCCTGCGTATGGAGTTCGCTTCCGAGCAAGAACGCAGTCAAACCGGTAAGCTTGTGCGCATAGTGGATACCCCAGATGAATGGCGGCATCGCTACTCATTGGAGGATGCCGATGTGCTGGAGCTCGCGCGATATGCCTTGATTATTGAAAAGCATTATGGCCGCCCTATGGATATTGAGTGGGGCAAAGACGGCATGGACGGCAAGTTGTATATTCTGCAAGCGCGGCCTGAAACCGTGAAAAGTCAGGCCGCAGGGCAAGTGGAGCATCGCTACAAACTCAAAGAGCGCAGTGCGCGCTTGGTCGAGGGGCGTGCCATTGGTCAAAAAATTGGTTCGGGGCCCGTGCGTTTGGTCAGCTCGATTGCGCAAATGGAGTCGGTGCAAGAAGGTGATGTGTTGGTCACCGACATGACCGACCCCAACTGGGAACCCGTGATGAAGCGCGCCAGCGCTATTGTCACCAACCGCGGTGGCCGCACCTGCCATGCGGCTATTATTGCGCGCGAGCTGGGTATACCGGCGGTCGTGGGCTGTGGTGACGCCACGGAAAAGCTGTTGGATGGCGCCATGGTCACGGTGGTTTGTGCCGAGGGCGATACCGGCGTGATTTATGACGGCTTATTAGAAACCGAAGTCAAGGAAGTCGAGCGTGGTGAAATGCCCGCCTGTCCTGTGAAAATCATGATGAATGTGGGCAATCCGCAGTTGGCTTTTGATTTTGCTCAGGTTCCCAACAGTGGGGTGGGCTTAGCGCGGTTGGAATTCATTATCAACAACAACATTGGCATTCACCCCAAAGCCATTTTGGATTACCCTGAAGTAGATGTTGAGCTTAAAACCGCCGTTGAATCATTGGCCCGCGGCTACAGCAGCCCACGTGCTTTTTTTGTAGAGAAACTCACCGAAGGCATCGCCACCATTGCCGCTGCATTTTGGCCTAGGCCGGTGATCGTGCGCTTGTCTGACTTCAAGAGCAACGAATACCGCAAGCTCATTGGGGGCAGCCGTTACGAGCCCGAAGAAGAAAATCCCATGTTGGGTTTCCGAGGAGCCAGCCGCTACATCAGTAGTGAGTTCCGCGAGGCGTTTGCCATGGAATGTGAAGCCTTGAAATATGTGCGTGACACCATGGGCCTGACGAATGTGGAAATCATGGTGCCCTTTGTGCGCACGGTGCGCCAGGCTGCGCGCGTGAGTGAAATGTTGGTCGAGCACGGGTTGGCGCGCGGACAAAATGGCTTGCGTTTGATCATGATGTGTGAAGTGCCCAGCAATGCGATTCTGGCTGATCAATTCCTCGCCTATTTTGATGGTATGTCGATCGGCTCCAACGATCTTACACAGCTCACCTTAGGCCTAGATCGTGATTCAGGGCTAGAGCAATTGGTTGATGATTTTGACGAGCGTGATGAAGCCGTGAAATCCCTCATTGCACGGGCTATTAGCGCGTGTCGTGCGCAAGGAAAGTACATTGGTATTTGCGGCCAGGGCCCCAGTGACCATGCCGATTTTGCTGATTGGCTGGCAGCTCAGGGCATCAGCTCTATTTCGCTCAACCCGGATACCGTGGTGCAAACCTGGCAACGCCTAGCGCGGGGTGCTGCTTAAGCCGCATGGTCAGCGCTCAGGCGCTGCCAATCGTTGCGGCCTAGGTGCCAGCGTAGCACTTCGGGCGGCGTTGGTTCGGCGGGCGGTTGAAGCGGCCAGTCACTGAGCACATGGCGCATGGCTTGTGCTGACCACACCTCAGATTGAGGTTGATGGGTATGCCCATGCACTAAAACAGGGCAGCTGCAATTGGTGAGCCAATGCTGAGCCAAGCTCGCATCAATATCCCCCCAAGATTCGACCGGCCGCTGCATTTGCTGTTGCTGACTGGCTTGTCGCATGGCTTGGGCTATGGCTAAGCGCTCAGACAAGGGCTTGTTCAAAAAATCCTCTTGCCATTGCGGGTTGCGCACCATCTGCCGAAATTGTTGGTAGGCTGTATCGGACAAGCATAAGCTGTCGCCATGCGCCAGCAATACCGAGTGACTATCCGTGATCAGGTGTGTAGGCTCAGCCAATGCATGCACGCCTAAGGTGTCTAAAAGCGCTGCGCTCAGTAAAAAATCACGATTACCCGCCAGAAAATAAATGGCCTTGGTTTGTGCGGCTTGTTCCAGTACTTGGCAGCACTGTGCTTCAAACGGTAATGAGGCGGCATCGTCGCCAACCCAAGCATCAAACAGGTCTCCGAGGATAAAAACCGCTTGAGCTGATGTTTGGCTGATATAACTAGCCCAGCGCTCAAATAAAAAGGGCGCTTGGGCTGTCAGATGGACATCAGAAATAAAATCCACGGCTGCCCATGTGGGGGCAGCCTGGAGGGTTTGCATCTGCATCAAGCCGCTGAATCGATTTCAGTGACCTTCTCAATGATGACTTCTTGCAGAGGGACATCATCGTGATAGCCCTTACGGCCAGTGGCAACGCTTTCAATTTTGTCCACTACCTCGGTGCCGGCCACCACTTTGCCAAACACGGCATAGCCCCAGCCTTGCGTGGATTCAGAACGGAAATTCAGGAAGGCATTGTTGGCAGAATTGATGAAAAACTGAGCCGAGGCGGAATGCGGGTCGCTGGTACGAGCCATGGCTAAGGTGTAGCGCTCATTGGTGAGGCCATTGTTGGCTTCGTTTTGAATGGGGGCATCCGTAGCGGCCTCTTTCATGCCGCTGCCAAAGCCGCCGCCTTGAATCATAAAGCCCTTGATGACACGATGAAAAATTTTTCCGTCATAGTGGCCCTTGCGTACATAGTTGAGAAAATTCTCGACGGTTTTAGGGGCCTTTTCATCATTGAGTTCAATACGCAGGGTACCCGCATTGGTGATCATTTCTACAGTTTTGGTCATGGTAATAGTCCCGTTAAAAAAATGAATGAAAGAGGGTTGCGTTACAGAACGCGGGCTTTGAGGATGCGGATGGCTTCACGGGGAACATCTTGATGCGGCCCTTTGTTACCGGTAGCGACGCCCTTGATTTTATCCACCACATCCATGCCTTTGATCACAGTGCCAAATACGGCGTAGCCATGGCCATCGGGAGAGTTGGCTTTGTCTAAAAAAGCATTGTCTTGGACGTTGATAAAAAATTGAGCTGTGGCGGAGTCGGGGGCTCCAGTGCGCGCCATCGCTACTGTGCCCTTTTTATTGCTCAGGCTATTGCTGCTTTCTAGGGGGATGGGTGCGCGGGTGGGCTTTTCTTGTAAATCGGCCGTCATCCCGCCGCCTTGAATCATGAAGCCATTCATCACGCGATGAAAAATGGTGTTCTCGTAGTGCCCATCTTTCACATACTGTAAAAAATTGGCGACGGTTTTCGGGGCTTTTTCGGGCTCTAGTTTGATGTGCAGTTCGCCCATACTGGTTTGCAGGGCCACGGTTTGGGCGCTGAGCAACGGGCTTAAACTGGCTAAAGAGCTCAGCAGGGCAACCGAAGTTAATAACTTTTTCATGATGAAATCCTAAAATCAGGGGATCAGGGGGTTTAGGGCTAGAACGCAGTTCAAGCCCGCTTCGCTATATACTGTAGCTATTTTAATAAACCCTTTGAGGGTGCGCAGCACATATTTTCTGCGGCGCTATGGGCGGTGCTATTCCATGAGCTTACGAATTTTTAATTCGCTTACCCGCGAGGTTGAGCCGTTTGTCCCTATTCAAGCTGGCCATGTGCGTATGTACGTGTGCGGCATGACGGTGTACGACCTTTGTCATATAGGCCACGCCCGTATGATGGTTTCGTTTGATGTGGCTGTGCGTTGGCTGAAAGCTTCGGGCTATCAGGTGACTTACGTGCGCAATATCACCGATATTGACGACAAAATCATACGCCGAGCCGTGGAGCGGGGCATCACTATCCGAGCGCTGACCGAGGAAATGGTGCAGGCCATGCATCAAGATATTGAGGCGCTGGGTATTGAGCCCCCCACCTACGAACCGCGCGCCACCGACTACATACCGCAAATGCTGGGCATGATTGCTCGCCTACACGAGCGAGGTCTGGCTTATCCTTCGCCCAATGGTGATGTGCATTATGCGGTACGTCAATTTGCGCCTTATGGTCGCCTATCGGGTAAAACGCTGGATGCTTTGCGTGCCGGAGAGCGCGTGGCGGTTGATCAAGACAAGCATGACCCTTTTGATTTTGTGCTGTGGAAAGCGGCCAAAGCTGACGAGCCAGCGGATGTGAAATATGAAAGCCCTTATGGTTGGGGTAGGCCTGGGTGGCATATTGAATGTTCGGCTATGAGTTGTGCATTGTTGGGTGATCACTTCGATATCCACGGGGGCGGTTTGGATTTGCAATTTCCGCACCATGAAAATGAAATCGCGCAAAGTGAAGGAGCCACCGGCCAGACCATGGCCAATTATTGGATGCACAACGGCTTTGTCAATGTCGACAATGAAAAAATGTCGAAAAGTTTAGGTAATTTCTTCACCATACGCGATGTGCTGCAGCATTGTGATGGTGAAACCCTGCGTTTTTTCTTGATTCGCACCCAATATCGCAGCCCCTTCAACTTCAGTGATACCTTGTTGGATGAGGCCCGCATTGCCCTGCGCCGCTTGTATACCGCGCTGGATGCCGTGGCTTGGGATGTGCTTCAAGCGCAAAGTCAAAGCTCCATCACCGACTGGTCCCATCCGGCTGCGGCTGCATTTCAGGCTGCCATGAATGAAGATTTGAATGTGCCACAAGCATTGGCTGTATTATTTGAATTGGCCAATGAGCTCAACCGCAGTCATGATATGGCGGTGGCTGTGCGCTTGCGTCAATTGGGTGCGGTATTGGGTTTGTTGCAAAAGTCGCCCCGTGCTTTTTTACAGCAGGTGGTCGGTGCAGCGAGCTCAGAAGCACTGAATGCCGCGGATATTCAGGCCCGCATCGATGAACGTATACGTGCAAAACAAATGAAAAACTTTGCCCTGGCTGATCAAATACGGGCGGATTTGCTGGCTTTAGGGATTGCCCTGCAAGATGGCCCGCAGGGCACGACTTGGTCGCGAGTGGTATAAAAATGCCCATGCCTAAAATAGCTTCTATAGCTGAACCTGCAACGGCAGGGGTATCGCTGATTACGCCGGAATATTGGGATGAGGCGTGTCACTACCTCAGCAAACGTGATCGGGTGATGAATCGTTTAATCCCTTTGTTTGGGCAAGCGCGACTGCAATCGCGGGGTGACCCTTTCACTACGTTGGCGCGCGCTATTGTGGGGCAGCAAATTTCAGTCAAGGCCGCGCAAGCTGTTTGGGATCGTTTGCTGGGTTTATTTCCAGCCAATACGATGCTCATTGAGCCGGCTCAAGTGCTTACTTGCAAATACGAAGATTTGCGTGCTGTGGGTTTGCCTGGGCGTAAGGCTGACTATCTGGTAGACTTGGCTTTACATTTTCGTGATCAAACCATACACCCGCAGCAATGGGATGGCATGGCCGATGATGCCATCATTGAAGAACTGACCGACATTCGCGGTATTGGCCGCTGGACTGCCGAGATGTTCTTGATTTTTTATTTAATGCGTCCCAATGTATTGCCCTTAGATGACATTGGTTTGATTAAAGGCATTAGCGTGAACTACTTTAGTGGTGAATCGGTATCAAGGGCGGAAGCCCGTGAACTGGGTGAAGGGTGGGCGCCTTATCGATCGGTTGCGACATGGTATTTATGGCGTAGCCTAGACCCCATCCCAGTAGAATATTGAGTGTTATCATAATTGATGTAATTGAACGAGTGCTGAAGCTGCAGGCTCAGTGCTGGTGAAGCAGGAGACATGATGTCGAAACGACATTTTTTAGAATTTGAACAACCCATTGCCGATCTGGAAAAAAAAATCGAGGAACTGCGCTATGTGCAAAGTGAATCGGCGGTGGATATTTCTGATGAAATTGAGCGCCTCGCCAAAAAAAGCGTACAGCTCACCAAAGATATCTATGCCAACCTCACACCTTGGCAAGTTACGCAAATTGCGCGTCATCCGCAACGCCCGTATACGCTGGATTACGCCACGGAGCTCTTTACCGATTTTGAAGAATTGCATGGTGACCGCACTTTTGCCGATGATCTTTCCATGGTGGGTGGTTTAGCCAGGTTCAACGGGCAGTCGTGCATGGTGATCGGCCACCAAAAGGGCCGAGACACCAAAGAGCGTACCGCACGTAACTTTGGCATGAGCCGCCCCGAGGGCTACCGTAAGGCCCTGCGTTTGATGAAGTTGGCCGAAAAGTTTGGGATTCCGGTTTTCACCTTTGTGGATACCCCGGGCGCTTATCCTGGCATCGATGCCGAAGAGCGTGGGCAATCCGAAGCCATTGGGCGCAATATTTATGAAATGGCACAACTGCAAGTGCCCATTATCAGCACCATCATTGGTGAAGGTGGCTCGGGTGGGGCTTTAGCCATCAGCGTGGCCGATCAGGTATTGATGTTGCAGTTCTCGGTGTATTCCGTGATTTCGCCTGAGGGTTGTGCTTCCATTTTATGGAAAAGTGCCGAACGTGCGGCTGATGCGGCTGAGGCATTGGGCGTGACGGCACGTCGCCTGAAGGCCCTGGGATTGATTGACAAAATTGTGAATGAGCCCGTGGGTGGGGCGCATCGCGATGCCAAGGCTTTGTACACGCCCCTCAAACGGGCTTTGGCCGAGAGTTTGCGCCAGATTACCGATATTCCCCCTCAAGAATTGCTGCAGCGGCGCTATGAGCGGTTGCAAGCCTACGGCAGCTTTAACGACACCCGAGCTCGCTGAGGCCATTGGCGGCACCTCGGGCGCGATAGCGGTTGCCGTGAGTGGTGGCCGTGACTCGATGGCTCTGCTGCATGCCTGCGCGCAGATCGGCCGACCATCGGGGCAAGTGCTTTATGCCTTGCATGTGCATCATGGTTTGATGCCCCAAGCCGACGAATGGGTTGAATTTCTACAAGCTACCTGTGAGCGCTGGCAAGTTACATTGCGTGTGCATCATTTGCAAGGTCAGCCCAGTGCGGGGCAAAGCATAGAAGAATGGGCGCGTGAAGGGCGGTACCTTGCCTTAACCGAAATGGCGCTTGCGCACGGTTGCACAACAGTGGTGCTGGCGCATCACCAAGCCGATTTGACGGAAACCTTTTTGCTACAAGCTTTGCGTGGTGCGGGGCCGGCGGGTTTGGCGGCCATGCCGGCGCAAGTTCAACGGCGCGGCTTGCTGTGGGTGCGCCCTTGGCTGTACCGCATGCGTGCGGAGATTGAGCAATACTGCCGGGATGAGAGTATTCCGTTTATTGACGACCCTAGCAATAGCGATACACGCTTTGCGCGTAACCGCCTGCGGCATGAAGTCATGCCCGCTTTGGCACAGCATTTTCCGCAAGCACAAGGGGCCTTGATGCGTTCGGCCAAGGCCTGTGCATCCGCGCAGGCGGCCTTGACTGAATTGGCGCAGATGGATATGGCCGCTTGTGCGAGCAGTGCTCCTGATAGCGATTTTTCTTGTCAAGGTGGGCTGGCCTTGGCTTTGTCGCACCTACTTGAGCTTTCGCAGCCTCGACGGTATAACCTATTGAGCCACTGGTTGCGTGCGGAGTTGCAGCAGCGTTGGCCTTCAGGTGTGTTGGATGAATTGCTGAGACGTTTGCGCCTAGGCACATGTTTTCGGCTGCCCGTGGGCAAGCAGCATGAGTTACGATGTTACCGCGATATATTACGGCTGCAAGCGATCTCCTCAGGGGAAATGGCGGATCAGCCGCCAGCGCAAGCACTGGTGGTGCGTGGTTATGGTAGGTACCCATGCGGGGCGTGGGGTGGATATTGGTGGGTGCGGCCCGCGCAGCCGCATGAATGGGCCCTTCCTTGGGATACCACTGAGTTTCAGCAAAAAGGTGTTGAATGGACGGTGCGCGGGCGTTGTGCTACGGATCGGTTCGCCAAAGCGCCTAACGCGGCCGTGCGTAGCTTAAAAAAAGCCTATCAAGAGGCAGGTGTGCCCGATTGGAAGCGGCAAGGGCCCTACTTGGAGGATGAGCAAGGCCGATTGTTATACGTGCCCCCTTTGGGGCTAAACGGGCAATGGGCCATAAAAGCTGATTTTATTCAAGAACCCTTCATAGGACTAGCTATTGAATGGCGAAAAGAGTATGATTAGCACTTATAGGGGCTGCACTGGTTTCGACGTGGGTTCGGACGCGTAGCAGGGCATGTCGAGGTTCTGTCACCTCGTAAATCCGCAGAAACAAACTAACTGCAAACGACGAACGTTTCGCACTCGCCGCTTAAACACCGGTGAGCCTCGCAACGGTTGGCCCATGGGCCGGGTTAGGGTGGCGTAAGCTGTCCTAACTGCGAGGGAATCTACATAGGCTGGCTTGTGCTCGGGCATCTTGAGCATAAGTAAGATCCAAGGATGCTGGCCACTGAGGTAGCGTGCTACTGCGCGACTTCAGGGGTGAGAATTAAATCAGATAGCTACACATGTAGAACTGCGCGAAGATGGCTTGCGGACGGGGGTTCAATTCCCCCCAGCTCCACCATTTGCATCTTGAGAGAAACACTCTCTCACTTTTTAAGAACCCCGTGGAGGCCCTGTCTCTGCGGGGTTTCGCCGTTTTTAGGTGTTGTCTTCGTCCTAAAAAGGCGACCTAAAAAACACC
>JAUMCS010000046.1:5505-8611 GCA_032122355.1 Burkholderiaceae bacterium | reverse complement strand
TGCACCTGCACCTGCACCTGCACCTGCACCTGCACCTGCACCTGCACCTGCACCTGCACCTGCACCTGCACAAGACTTTGCTGCGCAAGTGCTTAATGGTCAATTTCAATTCACGTCTAATGTAAACTCAACATGGGTGAGTGTGCATTATCAAATCAACGGTGGTGCGCAACAAAACTTCAGCATGACAAAGTCTGGGGTTAATAATTGGGTACAAGCTCTACCCAGACTGCAATCTGGCGATGCGGTGAGTTATTGGTTTAACTATGAAAAATCAAGGCTTGCTAGCACTTCTCAACGGTTTCAGTATCAAAATGCGGTTTCAGCCCCTGTAGTGTCTCCCCAGCCCGTTGTGGCTCCTGCCCCGGTTGTGGCTCAACCAATAGTTCCACCCACAGCTACCGCACCAGCTCCTGGGCAGGATTTTGCTGCTCAACTGGTTAATGGATTCATTCAATTCGTTTCAAGTGTGAATTCAACATGGGTCGATGTTCACTACCAAGTAAACGGAGGGGGACAACAAAACTTCAGGATGACCAAATCTGGAGCTAATGATTGGATATTACCAATTGCCAATTTCCGTGCCACAGATCAAGTTGTTTATTGGTTTACTTATGAAAAATCGGGCCTTGCTTTTGATTCGGCTAAATTCAATTTCCCCACAGCAGTTCTTACCGCACCATCAAACGATTTTTCGATTCAGTTGGTTGGGGTGCGCCAAATCAGCTTCACATCACATTTGAACTCAGCTTGGGTAGATGTGCATTATCAAATTAATGGAGGTGGGCAGCAAAACTTTAGGATGACTTCTTTGGGCGGTAACAATTGGGTTCAAAACAACTTGAATCTAAGGGCAGGCGATCAACTTCGTGTTTGGTTTACCTATCAAACCCCGCCGTTTGGTTCCAAGGTCTCTAACCCGGTCACTTATGTACAACCATGATGATGTAAGACTAATTTGAGATTAAGAAAAGAGGGCGTTATGCCCTCTTTTTCATTGGGTGGCTCTCCCTTTAAGCGGTATAAAATGAAGATTTTTGTATGCATTCCTCTCCACTCCTACACCACCTAAACCCTGAACAATTGGCCGCCGTGACGCTACCTGCTCGGCCCGCCTTGATATTAGCTGGCGCTGGGTCTGGGAAAACTCGGGTGCTCACCACCCGCATAGCTTGGTTGATGCAAACGGGTCAAGTCACCCCTGGGGGGGTGATGGCTGTGACTTTTACCAACAAGGCTGCCCGTGAAATGCTGGCGCGCCTGAGTACCATGCTGCCGGTGAATGTGCGTGGAATGTGGATAGGGACTTTTCACGGCTTGTGTAATCGTTTTTTGCGAGCTCATTGGAAAACCGCAGGCTTGCCGCAGTCGTTTCAAATCCTGGATGCGACCGATAGTGTTTCAGCCGTTAAGCGTGTGATTAAATCGCTGAACTTAGATGATGAACGCTATGTGCCTAAGCAGGTGGCGGCTTTTGTTGCAGGCTCTAAAGAAGATGGCTTGCGTGCTAAGGATGTCGCAGTGCATGATGCCCATACGCAGAAATTAGCCGATATTTACCAAGCCTATGAAGAACAATGCTTGCGCGAAGGGGTTGTAGATTTTGCGGAATTGCTGCTGCGTACCTACGAGCTATTGCGCGACCATGCCAGTTTGCGCCAACACTACCAAAGCCGCTTTCAGCACATTTTGGTGGATGAGTTTCAAGATACCAATAAACTGCAATACGCTTGGCTCAAAATGTTTGCGCCACCAGGTACGACCCAAGGTGTTTTGGCCGTAGGGGATGATGATCAAAGCATTTACGGATTCAGAGGCGCTCAGGTGGGCAATATGGCCGATTTTGAGCGCGAGTATCGCGTTGATCGGGTGATTAAGTTAGAGCAAAATTACCGCAGCTTTGGCCATATTTTGGATGCAGCCAATACGCTGATTGCCCACAATACCAATAGGCTGGGCAAAGAGTTACGCACCGATGCAGGCTTGGGCGAGCCTATTCGGGTGTATGAATCGGCCAGTGATTATGCCGAGGCACAATGGCTGCTTGAAGAAATTCAAACCTTGAAACGCTCGGGTATGCCATGCCAACAAATCGCTATTTTGTATCGGAGCAATGCGCAAAGCCGCGTGATAGAGAGTGCATTATTCAATGCGGCCATTCCTTACCGTGTTTACGGGGGCTTGCGCTTTTTTGAACGTGCTGAAGTCAAGCATGCGCTGGCTTATTTGCGTTTGATTGAAAACCCCGATGATGACACGAGTTTCTTGCGCGTGGTGAACTTTCCTGCTCGAGGCATCGGTGTACGCTCGGTTGAGCAATTGCAAGAACTCGCACAACAACAGCAGGGTAGTTTGATGCAAAGTATTACCCATCTCAGCGGTGCCGCTGGAGTGAAGCTGGGGGCATTCAAAGGCTTGGTACAACGCTTACGTGAACAAACCCAGGGCCTGAGCTTGCGTGAAACCATTGAGCACATGTTGCATGAATCAGGGTTGCTGCAACACTATAGCACTGAGCGTGAAGGTGCTGAACGCATTGAAAACTTGGAAGAGTTAATGAATGCAGCCGAAGCCTTTGTCAGCCAAGAGGGGTTTGGCCGTGATGCATCAGCGCTGCCCGTAGACGAGCTTGCGGATTCTGACGAGGTGATGAGCCCATTGGCTGCCTTTCTCACTCATGCTGCGCTTGAGGCGGGCGATAACCAGGCCCAAGCGGGGCAAGATGCCGTACAGTTGATGACCATTCACTCTGCTAAAGGGCTGGAGTTTGATGCGGTATTTTTAACCGGCCTAGAAGAGGGGCTGTTTCCTCATGAAAACGCCATGGCCGATGCCTACGGCTTGGAAGAAGAGCGGCGCTTGATGTATGTGGCTATTACCCGTGCAAGGCAACGCTTATATTTGAGCTTTAGCCAAACTCGGATGCTACATGGCCAATTGCGCTACAACGTGAAAAGCCGTTGGTTTGATGAACTGCCTGAGAGCAGTTTGAAGTGGTTGAGTCCGTGTCAAGGTGGCTGGGGTTCGGGCCGTTGGGCGGATGCTTCATTAACGCCTGATCGGCCCATCGATCCGCCAATTCCCTCTCAGCGTACCCATAGTTCAG
>JAUMCS010000046.1:0-5495 GCA_032122355.1 Burkholderiaceae bacterium | reverse complement strand
GGCGCTCAGGCCAGGGGGTTTTTCATACCAAGTTTGGTGAAGGCGTGATCATGCAGATTGAGGGCAGTGGCACGGATGCCAGAGCCCAAATTCGCTTTGCTCGCCATGGTGAAAAATGGCTGGCATTAGCGGTGGCAAAACTCACTGCGGTAGATGATTAACTGGCCGTATCACCAGTGGCATCTCCGTTGGTGATAGAAGCAAAAGTATCTTTGTACATGAAGTACAGGGATACGTAGAAAACAGCTGTCATGACCAAGCCCAAGGGTAAGGCAATCCAAGATATTAAGCCCGCTAAACCCAGCAAAGGCATGACTAAACCAATTAATAAACTGATGATGACCATCAGGCCAGACCAGGCCAAGATATTCATTGCGAGCGCTTTGCGTGTACTCCAGCAAGCGAATGTGCTTGAAAATACGGCCTGCGCTGCGCTTTGTTGATTCCAGTAAACCAAAGTGGGGGCATACCAAAAGGGCACTGCCACTATCCCGATAACGCTGCTGCGTAACATCAAGCCATAAGTCAGCATGGGGTCCGACAGCAGATTTTCTACTTCCTTTTGCGCTTCGGCGGTGGGTTTTGCATTGCCAATCAAGGTCAGTAGTTGCGTAAATCGGTCATTATCAAACGTATCGCAAAGTTTTAGGCCTAGTATCATGGCTAACGCATAAAACACCAGCAAGATGAGTAGTTGCTTTTGGATTGGTTTGGGTGCTTGAATGGGCGCTCCTATGGCTGACCATTCAAACGGTTTGTTTAAGGCCACACGCTCGGTGTTGAACATAAAAACCAAAGTCAGCAGGGGCATACACATCAAGCTCAAAAACGGCCCGACTACAGGTGTCACAGATAACAGGCTAAATACGAAAAAAAACAGCATTAACAAAGCTGTAAAGGGCCAAGCTTGGCGCATATAAACCATAAAAGCTTGTTGAATCCAGGCCCAACCTTGCCGTGGTGGCGGTGTAACGATGTGTAATTTCATAATACTCTGGATTCTGGCACAGGGGCCCAAGGTTGCTCGATGCGCTGGCGCAAAATGCGTTCAAAATGCGCGGGGTCGTGGGGTTTAAGTACGCTGGCTTGACGGGGTAAGTAAAAATCCCACAAGCGCGAAAGCCAAAATCGAAATGCGGCTGAGCGTAAAACAGACGGCATGAGATCCATTTCAGCCTGTGAGAGCGGCCGTTGAGATGAATAGGCCTGAACAAAGGCTTGTGCGCGGGCATGATCAAGCTGGCCGCTATCGAGATGCGTACACCAATCATTGAGGCACACGGTCATATCAAATAGCCAAGTATCTACACCGGCAAAATAAAAGTCAAAGAAGCCAGTGAGTTGAGGTTTGCTTGCAGAGCCGCTGAACATGACATTGTCCCGAAATAAATCGGCATGAATCGGCCCGCGGGGGAGCTGCGCATAATCGGGGCTTTGAGCCAGTGTTTGCTGAAATGCCAATTCGTGGGTGATGAGCTGAGTTTGTTCCGTATCCAAGTAAAGTAAAACTTGGGGTACGGTTTGTTCCCACCATGCCAGCCCGCGCAAATTCGGTTGATGCAAGCTAAAGGTTTGACCGCACGTGTGCATACGTGCGAGCATAGTACCCACTTGAATGCAGTGTTCAATGTTGGGTTGTAGTTCGTGCTGACCCTCTAGGCAATTCACTAAAGCGGCGGGTTTGCCCTTGAGCTGGAATAGAATCTCGCCTTTTGAATTGGCTTGTGGCTTCGGCACCGGTATGCCGCCCAGAGCCAAATGCTGCATCAAACCTAAATAAAAAGGCAGTTGGGTAAATGCCAGCCGCTCAAAAATTGTCAGCACCCAACGGCCTTGCGTGGTATCAACAAAGTAGTTGGTGTTTTCAATCCCTGAGCTGATTCCGCGTAATGCCAGCAGATCGCCTACTCCGAGCGGGGCAATGAATGCCGATGCTTCTTCATCCGAAATTTCAGTGAATACTGCCATGAATTTACCGTTCAAAAAAATAAAAAATGAATTTGCTTATAGGCTCGATTTTATCGGTCAGTCTTGATAATGTCACACATGAACACCAACAATACCTCTTCATCATATTCTGAAACCGACTCCCAACGCCCACTACTGTTGTTAGTGGATGGTTCGAGCTATTTATACAGGGCCTTTCATGCCTTACCTGATTTGCGCTCAGCGGATGGTTTTCCTACGGGTGCGCTGCATGGTATGGTGGCCATGATGCGGCGTTTACACGAGCAATTTCCTGCTGCACATGCCGCTTGTGTATTTGATGCCAAAGGACCCACATTTCGCTCAGAGTGGTATGCGGATTACAAAGCACATCGCCCTCCCATGCCGCCCGATTTGGCGCAACAAATTGCCCCCATTCATGAAGTGGTGCGATTATTAGGTTGGCCCGTATTGGAAGTGCCTGGCGTAGAGGCCGATGATGTGATTGGTACACTGGCCCATCGTGCGGTGGCATTAGGTTATCGAGTGATGGTTTCCACTGGCGATAAAGACATGGCGCAACTGGTCGGGCCGCACGTGAGTTTGGTTAACACCATGAGTAACGAGCAGCTCGATGAGGCAGGAGTAGCAACCAAGTTTGGGGTGCCCCCGAACCGTATTGTCGATTATTTAACTCTGATGGGCGATACGGCAGACAATGTGCCTGGAGTAGAAAAAGTGGGCGCTAAAACGGCCGCCAAGTGGGTGGCTGAGTACGGTAGCATAGAGGGAGTGATGGCTGCTGCGCCCGAAATGAAAGGCGTATTAGGCCAAAACCTGCGCAAAGCGCTGGAATGGCTGCCTATGGCGCGTCAACTGGTGACGATTAAAACAGATTGTGATTTAACTAGTGCTCTTGCGCAATGGCCTCAATTGGATGAACTCGTATTGAGGTCAGTTGATCAGGCGGGATTGCATGATTTTTATGAACGCTATACATTCCGGACTTGGTTAAAAGAGCTGGATAAAACACCGCAGCCCATACCTCCATCGCATCAGTCAACTCTGCCCACGCTGCCCGCACTGCCCACAGTGGCTCAGGCGGTTTTGCGCCATGATTATGAAACCCTACTCAGCCGCGAGCGTTTAGAAGCATGGGTCAAGCGCTTAGAGGGCGCACCGTTGGTGGCCATAGATACCGAAACGAATGCGCTTGACCCCATGAAAGCGCGCTTGGTGGGCTTGTCTGTGGCGATCACGCCTGGTGAGGCCGCATATATCCCCGTAGGGCACGATTACCCCGAGGCACCTGAGCAAATACCCTTAGAGGAGGTGCTGCAACTACTGCGCCCTTGGCTGGAAAATCCTGCCGCCCCTAAGTTAGGGCAAAACACGAAATTTGATGCCCATGTTCTGGCTAATCATGGCATCACGGTGCGCGGCTACGTACACGATACTTTGCTGCAAAGCTATGTGCTTGAGGCGCACCGGCCGCATAACCTTGAGAACTTGGCTTTGCGCCACTTAAACCGCCAAGGCGTGAGTTATGAAGCGCTTTGCGGAAAAGGCGCAGCGCAAATCCCCTTTGCCCAAGTCAATATCGCACAAGCAGCCCATTATTCGGGTGAAGACAGTGAGATGACCCTACAGCTGCATCAAACCTTATGGCCGCAAATTGAAAGTGCCCCTGTTGCTGATAAGTATGGTTTGAAGTATGTGTATGAGCAAATTGAAATACCCACATCCGAAGTTCTGTTGCAGATGGAGCGCAGGGGGGTGTTGATTGACACGGTACTGTTACAGCAACAAAGCCATGCGCTGGGTATGCGCTTAACTGAGCTCGAGCAAGAGGCCTATACCTTGGCCGGTGGGGCTTTCAACTTAGGCTCGCCCAAGCAAGTGGGTGAAGTTTTGTTCCAGCGCTTGGGTTTACCGGTGAAGAAGAAAACTGCCACAGGTGCGCCTTCCACCGATGAAGAAGTATTGCAAACCTTGGCAGCTGATTACCCGCTACCGGCCAAGTTGCTCGAGCACCGAGGCTTAGCCAAGCTCAAAAGCACTTATACCGATAAACTGCCGCAAATGGTGCTGGCCCGCACGGGCCGTGTGCACACCAGTTATGCCCAGGCCGTCGCGGTAACGGGGCGTTTATCGAGCAATGAACCCAATTTACAAAACATACCCATACGCACGCCCGAAGGGCGGCGCGTGCGTGAGGCTTTTATAGCTCCGCCAGACTATGTGTTGATGAGTGCGGATTATTCACAAATTGAATTGCGTGTGATGGCCCATATCAGCGGGGATGAAAACTTACTCAAAGCATTTGCTCAGGGCTTGGATGTTCACCGTGTCACGGCCAGTGAGGTGTTTGGAGTATCGGTTGATGCTGTGAGCAGTGAACAACGCCGATTCGCAAAAGTGATTAATTTTGGGTTAATTTATGGCATGGGTGCCTATGGTTTGGCCATCAATTTGGGGGTAGAACCTAAAGTTGCGCGTGACTACATTGAGCAATACTTTGCCCGTTTTGCGGGTGTAAAGCGGTATATGGATCAAACCCGAACCCGAGCGGCCGAGCAGGGTTATGTTGAAACCGTATTTGGCCGACGCTTATATTTACAGGATATTCGCGGCGGTAGTGGCCCTAAGCGCGCCGCCGCCGAGCGCCAAGCGATTAACGCACCCATGCAGGGTACCGCAGCTGATTTGATTAAGTTAGCCATGATTCATGCGGAAAACAACTCCACTCTCAAAAACTGTGGTGCGCAATTGGTCATGCAAGTGCATGATGAATTGGTGCTTGAAGTGCCGCAAGCTCAAGTTGAAACTGTGCGTGAATGTGTTACTGCACTCATGGCGGGCGTGGCCGAATTCAAGGTGCCTTTGTTGGCAAGGGTGGGCGTGGGGCCTAATTGGGCTTTGGCGAATTAGGCAACCGTTTTGCGGTTAAAAGTGGCTCCAAGGCTAAGCAGTTATGAATAGCCTTGGAGCACGGGGCGTTTATTCAGTTTGATTCGTTATTTGCGGTGCTGTCCGCACACTCAGCAGCATGGTGATAGCCAAAATACCCACCACTACTGCCAGTGAAATCGCCACCGGAATTTTGAATACATCAATGAGCATCATTTTGGTACCGATGAACATCAAAATCACGGCTAAGCCATAGTTGAGCAGGTGAAATTTAGCGGCCACGGCTTGGAGTAAAAAGAACATGGCACGCAAGCCCAAAATAGCAAACACATTACTGGTCAGGACAATGAAGGGGTCTGAGGTAATGGCAAATATAGCGGGTATGGAATCGACTGCAAAAATCACATCCGTCAAGCCTACCAAGCAGATGACCATAAACAAAGGCGTTGCAATTTTTTTCTTTTTCCGAGTGATTCAACTGATTCATGGGTAAAATAAGATGCCCTAATTCATGAAATAGGGTAAATCGTTTACGCTCAATGGGAGTGTTCTTAGCTAGGACCAAAAGGGGGTACTTTTGGTCTACCCAGGTGGCTAGACCATCAAAATCTCCACTTAAATCTTCTATTTCAATTACTTTGATATGTTTTTCTTCCAAT
>JAUMCS010000045.1:0-33405 GCA_032122355.1 Burkholderiaceae bacterium | reverse complement strand
GCTGAAACACTTTCTTGCATGGCTTGCGCTGCAATTTGAGTGAATTGCTGTGTCAGAGCGCCCCACCATTGTAGGGGGTCGGGTGTGGCTTGAGGGGCCGATTCCGAGGAGGGCGCCTTATCGGCGGGTTCAGCTGTGCCACCAAAATGGGGGGTGGTACCGGCAATATTCATGCTTTGTAGAGTGGCGAGGGTGAGCTTTTGCACTTCCAACGCTTGAATGGTACTGGTTAATAGCCGCGCATTTTGCTCAAGCCAAAATTGTACGATTTTGAGCTCTTGTATGCGTTTGTTGATTTCTTCTGAGTCAAGGGTTGGTGTTACCCAGGAACCTAAAGCAGTCATGCTAGGGGGCGTATTCTTAAAAAGATTTTGAAAAAAATCGATATTGCTCATAATTTTCGAGAAGAATTCAGGGTTTGACATGGGCATAACTCCCAGCGTTGGACTGAGAACTTATTTTTAGTAGAAATAGCTTGCGTGCGAGATTGTATTGTGAACCTGAATTGATCGTTTATGTGGAATTTTTTTGATCTTGGCTCTGCTCTCCATGCTCGCTCAAAAAGGTGGAAGAAGGGAGTGATCTGCTTTTTTGTGGTGGTTTGCCTGCATCTGCTGGTCATTGATGCTGGGATGCAGGGGATTGCGCCCATTACTTTGGCGCATCAGCAAACCATGCAGTTGCGCTGGGATTCGCCGCCTCGGCCTATGCATTTCCGAAAAGAAATTGCACCCGATTCCGTGCCGTCATTGTCTCAGTTTAAGGCCGGTGTGTTGAGTGAATATACTCAGGATGCATTAGCCCCACCTGTCGTACCTACAGCACCCCCAGTTGAGCAAGGTTCTGGGCTAAATCATGCCCCGCCGATAGAGGTCGCCCAAGCGACATCCAGTTATGCAGTTCCACATTATGCAACTGTCATGGCTGAACCCACAGAGTTGGTGTTGCAGGTGGAGCGTGCTGGGCTGTGGGGAACCGGAAAATTGCATTGGCACCATCATCAAGGCCAATATGAGCTCCATGTTCAGGCTGATTTTGATAAGGAAAATTCGACCGAGAAAACTCGCAAAAAAGATACAACCTTGGACTGGCATAGTCAAGGTCAGATTGATGGTTTGGGCATTGCGCCGCAACGCTATGTATCAAAGGGTAAAGGGCGGCAGGCGCAAGCCGCCAACTTTCAGCCAGAAAATGGTTTGGTGAGTTTTTCCGCTACAACAGCATCACAGGCTTGGGTGGCGGCCAGTCAGGATCGTTTAACTTGGTTGCTGCAGCTGGGAGCGGTGCTTAATGGCAGCCCAGATCAGCGCAAAGTAGGTAGTCAAACCGTGTTGTGGGTGGTGGGCACACGAGGTGAGGCGGATGTATGGGAGTTTGAGTTGCAGTCTTACTCACCCGATCAGGCTTATTTGGTACGAAAAGCAAAGCGGCTTTACGACGCTGAGGTGCAGGTGTGGCTCAACCCGCAGCGGCAGCATTTGCCGATGCGCATGCAGCTGGGTTATTGGGGGGTAAGGGATAGTATGCAAATGGTTTTTGAATAGGGTTTATAATTCCTTGTTATGAGAACGATTCAATACACCCGAGCGCAAAATTTGTTACCCACTTTGTTGCAGCGCATTGTGATTATCGATGGCGCGATGGGGACGATGATTCAGCGTTATAAGTTATCGGAGGCCGATTATCGTGGCAGTCGATTCGCCGATCTGAATCAAGATGTGAAAGGCAATAATGAGTTATTGCAATTAACGCGCCCAGCCGTGATTCGGGAAATTCATGATCAGTATCTGGCCGCGGGTGCTGATTTGATTGAAACGAATACATTTGGTGCAACTTCTATCGCGCAAGAAGATTACGGCCTCGCCCATTTGGCCTATGAGATGAATGTCGAAGCTGCACGCATTGCACGTGCGGCAGTGGATGCCGTGGCAACGGTTGATAAGCCCCGTTGGGTCGCTGGCGCTTTGGGGCCTACTCCACGAACAGCGAGTATTTCACCCGATGTGAATGATCCGGGCGCACGTAATGTGACGTTTGAGCAGTTACGTTTGGCTTACCGCGAGCAGGCGCAAGGGCTGTTAGCCGGAGGCGTAGATGTGTTTTTGGTAGAAACGATTTTTGATACCTTGAATGCCAAAGCCGCCATTTTTGCCCTGGATGAACTGATGGAAGAAACGGGGGAGCGGCTGCCTGTGATTTTGTCAGGTACGGTTACCGATGCTTCGGGGCGTATACTTTCAGGCCAAACCGTGACAGCGTTTTGGCATTCAGTTCAGCATGCACGGCCGATTGCGGTGGGTTTGAATTGCGCTTTGGGGGCCACGTTAATGCGGCCATATATTGAAGAACTCGCCAAAGCAGCTAGCGATACGTTTATCAGTTGCTACCCTAACGCAGGTTTACCTAACCCCATGAGTGAAACAGGGTTTGATGAAACCCCAGAGGTTACCTCAAATTTGCTGGAGGGTTTCGCTCAGGAAGGCTTTTTGAATATTGTCGGGGGATGCTGTGGTACCACTCCTGAACATATTGCAGCGATTGCCCAGAAGGTCGGGCGTTATCAGCCTCGATGTTGTGCAAGGGGCATTTTTCCTAGTTCTGATAACCCGATCTAGCCCTTCAAAGGATATATTCTTCAGAAAGGAATATTCCACTTGATTTGGAAGTTGTACAGGTCGGCGGGCTTTTCATTCATGAGGTAAGTTAGGGTCGCTTCAGGTGATAGGGGCGTGTGAGCTAAGCGGCAATTGACTTGGTGAGTACCCATCAATTCTCCGTACTCGGCTGTACAGGCTGATTCATGCAAGCGGCCACCAAATTTGTATTGAAAGTTGGTTGTTATATAGGATTGTTTGGCCAAAGGATGCAGGTAATGAAACCCAATTTTGATGCTAGGGTCAATTTGGTGTCGGCGTGATTGCTCACCGGTACTGAAGCCCCAAATGAGACCCAAACGAGGTGTTGCTTGGGTTAAAAGTAGTAAGGAGGTGTCTGTCCATCGAACTTTGTAAAACTTGGCATAGGATTGCCAAGAGCCATCCTGAAGTTCAAACCCAGAGTAGGTTAAGCCACGCATACGATCAGAAAGATAGGATCCTTGTTGAATCGACAAAATATGCGTGTTGGCTATGTTTAACCCCTGAGCCATGAGGGGGTAACTGAGACTGAATAATATGCCCAAAAATACTTTAGCTAAGGCTGAGGCAGAAAAACAGGTAGATGCGATCGGAGATGTTGGCATTTTTCTCTCCATGATGATTTATTTAGCTTTGATTTTATCGTAATTATTCGAATTTTGGCTAGGGGGTAGCGCCAGTTCAATCATGGCCTTTTCATTGAAATCATGATAAATGATGCTGTTGCGCTGGCGCAATGAA
Organism: Burkholderiaceae bacterium; assembly: GCA_032122355.1. Taxonomy (GTDB): domain Bacteria; phylum Pseudomonadota; class Gammaproteobacteria; order Burkholderiales; family Burkholderiaceae_C; genus RFTU01. Next base: position 30,028 of record JAUMCS010000045.1, on the reverse strand, counting down.
CCTCAAAAAAACGCTGGCATTCAAACTGATTTTTTAGCAAACTAAAAGCTCTGGTGCTCACGGGCACTGGATATCGAAAGCGTGTGTGCCTTTATTGAAAAGCCCTAAACGCTCATTGTTCTGTCATTCAAAGGGAAGGATAAGACTCATGTTTGCAACCATTCAACAATTTTTTCGCGAAGAAGATGCTGCCTCTGCCATTGAGTATGGGTTATTGGCTGCTTTGATAGCTGTTGGTATCACGGTAGGTGCAACCGCGCTGGGAACCGCATTAGATGGTCTTTTCAACCAGGTCGCTACTCAATTGAATGCGGTTTAATTCCACATTGATAGATGGTCGCAAGCCTGATGGCTAAGTAAGTCAGCAGGTAATCGATGTAAGAGGGCCGCCCCATCAGGGTTGAGCCCTCTATTTTTTTATGAGAGGAAGTGTCAATGAATGTTTCGACACTGATGGCTTTGGTGGCCAGTGTGGGCTTGTTAGGTATCGCGGTTTGTGGCGATTGGCGTTCAAGGCGTATCTCTAATAGCTTGTTAGCGGCGGCTTGGGTCGTGGCACTGGGGTGGCAGGCATGGGCTCCGGCCGGCTTGCATTTTCTTCATCCACAATTACCAGGTGCCCAAGGGGTGGGTGCATCTTTTGCTTCAACAGCGCTGATGTTGTGCTTGACTTTTTTGCTTTGGCAACGGCGTGTATTTGGTGCAGGTGATGCCAAGTTGTTGAGCATTTTGGCAGCCTACTCAGGGCCATTGTTGGTTGTGCCCTTGCTGGCGCTGACATTAATGGCCGGTGGCGTGTTGGCGATGTGCAGTTTGGTTATCCCAGCTCAGCGAGATAGGTTATGGGGAGTGCTGTGTGGTGATTTTAGCTCCGCACAGGAGCAAGCGCTCAGCGCACAGCCACTGCCGTATGCCGTTGCCATTGCCATAGGAACCCTAGCGCTATATGCCGGTGTGGGTTATGGGCTGTTGCCAATATGGTGGTTTTAATCAATCTGGATTGGGTTTGTTCCTCATAAAACGACGGTCTTTGACTGGGCTCAGCCCACGCAAATTCCGGTTAAGCCATGCTTAGAGCTTGGGTTGGATGAGCACATGTAATACATAGGAATTGCCATGAAAAATACACGTCCTTTGATGGTTTTGGCGCTGGCCTTGTTGGCTGGTCTCGCCGCAGTGGTGATGGCCGCACGGTGGATGCAGGCACAAGCCGGAGAGCATACCGAGTTGGTAGTGGCTACACGTGATGTGCCTTCTGGTACGCCACTGGATGCCACGATGCTGAGCACGATACGCTGGCCTTTGGGTGCATTACCCGAGGGTGCACAAACCGTAGCTGCTGCATTGGATGGTCGGGTGTTGCGCACCAGTGTTTCACGAGGTGAACCCGTTTTAGCCATCAAGCTGGCTGCACCTGGCGCCATGGGAGGGCTGTCAGCGGTAATTGCGCCAGGCAAGCGGGCTTTAACGGTTAAGGTGAATGAAGTCATGGGCGTGGCAGGCTTTGCCCTGCCAGGCAATTGGGTCGATGTGATGGTGAACACTTACACCGATGATGCACGCCAAAATAGTGCGGCATCGATTTCGAAAATTGTGTTGGAGCGCATTTTGGTATTGGCCGTGGCGCAGGATGCAAGCCGGCCCGATAACACTCCCAAGGTGGCGAATGCGGTGACTTTAGAAGTGAGCCCAGAGCAAGCTGAAAAGTTGGATTTGGCCCGAAGTGTGGGTAGTTTATCCCTGGTGTTGCGTAATCCGATTGATCAGATAAATGCGGCCACTGCCGGTGCCGATAAAGCCGATTTGTTGAAAGGACTGGGGCGCGCTACCCCTGCAGCAGTTGCCATTGTTAAGCCGATGAAGGTCAAAGTGCAGGTATTTAAACCGACGTCCATCGAGGTTATACACGGGCTTACGCGCAGCTATGTCGATATTTAAATATCCATCCATTTTTCATAAGGTGTTTACTGTGTTGCAATTGATTACGAATTTCATTCATGACCTAAAGCCCATGAGTCAGCCATTGTTCACTTGGTTACGAAAGCTTCAGGTGCGTTCTCAAGTGCGCGGCGTTTCGGCACATAGCTTGGCGCATCTGCCTTTGGTGTGTGCGAGCGTGTTGGGGGGGGCACATGCAATGAGCCAAAGCCATAACCTTGAGCAAAAAACTTGGGTTATTTATAGCGGTCAATCACAAATGATGACCCTGCCCCGAGCCGTTGAGCGGGTTTCGGTCGCTAACCCCGCTGTGGCAGAGGTGATGTTGCTGGGTTCACGCGAGCTGTATGTGTTAGGTAAAAATGGCGGGCAAACCAATTTGATGATGTGGATGAAGGGATCGCCACCCACGATGATGGATATTCATGTTCGTATCGATGTTTCGGGGCTGAAGGAGCAGTTGGGCGAATTTATGCCACAAGAAAAAAATATCGAAGTGCGTGCAGCGGGCGATTCTATTGTGCTGAGTGGAACTGTGAGCAGTGTGCTCAAGGCAGAACGTGCTTTCGCCCTGGCTCAGGCTTTTGCTGGCCATATGATGCATGCTCCTTCATCTAAGGATGGTACCAAAAAAGACGGCAATGTGGGAGTGGTCAATTTAATGCAAATTGCCCAGCCCCAGCAAGTGATGTTAGAGGTGAAAGTAGCAGAGATTTCACGCAGTTTATTGGATCAGTTTGGCATTAGCTTGGATTTAAGCCGCACAGCAGGCTCTATGACTTACACCATGCTCACCAGCAGTTTGCAAGAGGTGTTCGGGCGCTTGCGTGCAAAGGGCCCGAATGGCAGTGTGACGATTGATGCGAAAGTGCAAGATGGTTTGGTTAAGGTGTTGGCTGAGCCCAATATTATTGCCATGAGTGGGCAGGAAGGTAGCTTTTTAGCGGGGGGGAAGGTGTTTATTCCCGTGGCACGCGATAACGCTGAAGGTCGACCCACCATTACGCTGGAAGAAAAAGAGTTTGGCGTGGGCTTAAGGTTTACGCCCTTGGTTTTAGATGATGATGTGGTGCAACTGCGTGTGGCACCGGAGGTTTCAGAAATCACCAAAACCGGATCGCCATTTGTAACAAATGCGGGTGCAACCAGCGTTTTGCCGAGCTTTACGACGCGCCGAGCATCGACCACCGTGCAGCTGCGCGATGGACAAACCCTCGCAATTGCGGGTTTGATTAAAAACAATGTGACCGAAAACATCAGCAAATTTCCTCTGCTGGGCGATATACCGGTACTGGGCGCATTATTTCGAAGTGTCGAGTTTCAAACCGACCGATCAGAGTTGTTGTTCATCATTACGCCGCGCATGGTCAAGGCCTTGCCACCCAATGCGAGTTTGCCTACGGATGGTTTTGTTCCGCCGAATCCCATGCAGCGCTTGCTCAATGGGCAGCTTGAGGGTAATCCTAAACCCATGTCACCTTGAACGGGTTGAAGCGGGTCGCTGTTTGGTGTATTGGTTTGGGAAAGGATTTGTATGTTGAAATTACACGTGTTTTGCCAGGATCGATTCATGGTTTTGATGATGGTTGCAGCATTGGGTGCCTGTGCGCAAAGCCAAGCGCCGATGACTGATGCGCAGCTGGGTGCTGCCGTGGTGGCGGCGCGCCAAGCGCAAACGCTGCGCGCATCGGCGCCGCTAGATGCTGGGCTGCCTGATAGGCTCGATGCCACCATGGCGCGTGCCGCTTTGCATCATGCTCAACAAACGTTTGGGCATCCTCAGGCCATGATGCATGGCTCTATGATGGGTTCAGGGCAAGGCCGCTAGTCATGGCGGTATTTTGGGGCTTGGTATTGCCGTTGTTGTTAGGTATGTCTGCATTGGTGATGGACTTGGGGCAACTGTACGTGTATAAGGCCGAAGTGCAAAATGCCATGGATGCCTGTGCTTTGGCTGCTGCAACTCAATTAACGCAAACCAATGATACGCGGCTGTTTGATGTGGCCCGTGCTCATGGTTTGGCACTCACCGATGCCTCGCGTGTGGGGGGTGCTGCTCGCCCATCAAGCAGCGTGAATCGCTTGCATTTTCAGCGTGATGATTTCAACTTGGGGCAAATTGAAGTGAGCTTTTCTACTCAGGTTGATGGAGCTTATGTGCTTGCTACTAGTACCGCAACTCAGGGCTTGGCACCGACTCAGGCGCGTTTTGCGCGGTGCCGGTATACGGATGCCCATCACGCACTTTGGTTGGCGCCCATACTCAGCCTTTGGGGTGGTTCATCCCATGGCACGGCATCGGTAGCGGGGCAGGCGGTTGCGATGTTGGCACCAGCACAAAAGGTTTGTGCCGTACCTATTACGGTGTGCGCAGCAGCGGGTAGCAGTGCGGCGAATCAATATGGCTTAACTGTGGGGCAGCGCTTAACGGCCGTGAATGATCCGGCTGCAGGCTACACGAGTGGTACCTTTGGATGGGTTGACTTTACGCCACCCAGCGGTGGCGCGGCAGAATTAAATCAATTACTCGAAGGGGCAGGGGTGTGTGATGTGGCGACAGGCATTACTGTAGGCCAGCCCGGAAAAATTACGGCAGCACAGGCATCTTGGAATACCCGCTTTGGCGTGTATAAGGGTTCAACTCAACCCAGCACGGCTGCGCCAGATTACACGGGTTGGGGGTATGCATCGGGCGGCCAACACTATGCCGACTATGTGCTGCAACGCACACAAAGATCGGCATTTCAGGGTACGGTCAGCGGAGGAACTACGCGCTTGTCCAGCACCGAGCATGCTGCTTTGGGGCAGCAGCGCCGCATTGCCACAGCGCCGATCATTCAGTGCAGCAATTGGAACGGCGGCAAGAGTGGCCGCACTTTGCCGATTATGGATTTTGCCTGTGTGCTTTTGTTAGCGCCCGTACAAGTGGGGGCGACTCCAACCGGAGCCGGTGTGGCTACTCTGATGGATGTGGAATTTCTGGGTGTGGCTAATGGGTCAGGCAGCCCTTGTTCTAGCAATGGTTTGCTGGGCGGGGTAGGCGGGCCTTTGGTGCCAGGGTTGGTTCAATGAAGCATCGTATTTCAGGTGTGGCTGCGGTGGAGTTAGCTTTGCTGTTACCGGCTTTGATGGCGCTGGTATTGGGCATGCTGGAGTTTGGACGAGCAATGTACCAATACGATCAGTTGGTGCAATCCGTACGGCAAGGCGCGCGGTATCTCAGTACTGGACAGCCCGAAGATGCAACACGCCAGCAGGGCGCACGCAATATTATTTTGTACGGTGACCCTGAGGGCGCAGGTTCCTTGCGCGTACCGGGGCTGAGCCCTAGCATGATTATGATTTTAGAACCCAGCCATGATGCGGGTGTGCGGCAAATTGTAACGGGGCAGGGCACCTTGAGTGTGGTTAGCGTCAGCATCCAAGGCTATCAATATCGCCCTTTGGTGTGGCCATCCATGCCGCTCATGCGTTATGCCCCGATCAGTGTGTCTTTGCCTTTTGTGTTTTTTTAATCTGAGCTTATATGAAACAGTTGCGAATTCAGTCGTCAATTTACGCCTGCCAAGGTGGTGTGGCTATTGAAATGGCCATGACACTGATCATAGCCTTGATGCTGAGCGTCGGCGTTTTGGATTTGGCGCGATGGTGGTTGGCCGTGGCATCAACCACCGAGGCCACGCGCCTTGGCGCTAGATTGGCTTCTTTGTGTGATTTGAACGATAGCGTGATTCAGCAGCGCACATTAGCCCGATTGGTGGGGGTTCCCATATCAGGTACGGCTGCACCACAAGTGCAAATCAGCTATACGCCCAGTGGTTGCAATAGCAGCAATTGTGCCGGTGTGAGTGTGGCATTGCAGCAAGGCCAATGGGCTAGCGTAGTGCCGTTTTTGCCGAACTTTTTGCCTTTGCCGCAAGGTCAGCAATATCAACCCCGAGAAGCGCTTTCTAGCACGACCCTGGGGCGCATCAACCCGATCTGCGATTGATATGCCGTATTTGTTTTCATTTTTATCTCACGAGCTTTAGCCATGCCCCATCCTAACCCTCTTCATTCTGTTGCTTTATCTCATGCTGAAGAACCCATCGTGCAATGGTTGGCGGCTAATGCGGCGGGTTTGCAAGAAATTCAAAGCCGTTTGGCTGATGTGCAAGGCACTGTCCATTGGGGGCAGTGGCAATCTATATCAGCCATTGTGCCCACCATGGCAGTGCCTTCCATACTGCTGTGTGCCTTGCCACTGCCAGATAACCATTCTGAATCGAATCGAGCTCAAATTTGGGCTGAGATGGAAGCCGCACTGAGTCATGCGCCAGGTGTGGCGCTGATATGGCTAGTGCTTCCATCTGAAACAGCGGCTACGCAGGCTGAAAGCATGCCCTTGCCCTTTTTTTTGCAAGAAGCCATGCGTGCGGGGGTGCGGGAAGTGCTTTTGAACCCTTTCGAATCCTTAGAAATCATGAGTGCACTGAATCGGCAGCGCATGCGATTGATGGCGCTGAGCACATCGCCTCATAGTGGTGGGACTGAACGAGAATCGCGTCAAGGCAATAATGCCGAGGTGATCGCATTCATCTCGGCTAAAGGCGGCAGTGGTTCTACCGTTTTAGCCACGCATTGGGCTTGGGCCTTGGCGAAAAAGCAAGTTCGAGTAGGAGTGATTGATTTGGATCTGATGCATGGCAATGCCGCCATGCATTTAAGTGATCAATCTCCAGCCTTTACTTTGTATGATGCCGCCGTGCAAGCCGACCGATTAGACGGTGCATTATTGTGGAGTTTGATGTTGGAGTGTGATTCTCATCTTCGAGTTTTGCCTGCACCCACTCATGCAATGACCGATGCCGATGTGCTTGCACACATCACGCCGGCGGTGCTCAAGCGATGCCTGGCAGCCTTGCAAACACAAGTGGATGTGCTTGTTTTGGATGTGGGTACGTCGTGGAGTTCCATTACGCCATGGGCGCTGCAAGCGGCGCAAACCATCGCTTTGGTTGCGCAGCCCAGTTTGCCGCATTTGCACAATGTGCGTCACACCCTGTTGGCATTACACGATTTAGGCATTGATATGGCGCGGGTACAGGGTGTATTGAATGCCACTGCTCGCCATGCCCCGATGACTGCTGAAGAATTTCAAAAAGCCTTACCGGAACTGAGTTGGCGCTGCATTCCGCGCAGTGAAAGTGCCGTGGCTCAGGCCGTGCATGAGGGTGTGGCCATCGGCCAGTATCAGTGCCGTGATCTAGTGGCACGGGCCCTATCGCGTTGGGCTGATGAGTGGGTGCAAGCGCATCCATTGGTATTGACAACCCATGCTCATACGCAGCCACAGGGTTGGATGCGTTGGTGGCCGCGCTGGAAAAGCTCGGCTACTGCGCCGCTGACCTCTGTTGCCACTTCATCGGTATCTGTATCATGATCAGTTCGTACCAAAAGCTCAAGCACATTTTGTATCAACGTTTGATTGAGCGGGTTGATCTCAATGCCATGAATACGCTGGAACCTGCTCGGTTCAAGGAAGAATTGCAGCGGTTGATGCAGCGTTTGTTGGCCGAGCCAGGTTGGGCTTTTAATGAGGCTGAACGCCGCCGTGTGGTGCAAGAAATTGAGTACGATGTAGTGGGTTTAGGGCCCTTAGAGCCTTTGCTCAACGACGCCACAGTATCGGATATTTTGGTCAATCGTAGCTCGCAGGTGTATGTAGAGCGCCAGGGGCGATTGGAGCTCACGGATGTGGTATTTGATGACAATGCCCATTTGCGCCGCATTATTGATCGTATTGTCTCGCGGGTGGGGCGGCGCATTGATGAATCCAGCCCCATGGTGGATGCGCGTTTGGCCGATGGCTCGCGTGTCAATGCCATTATTCCGCCATTGGCACTCGATGGGCCGTCGCTTTCGATTCGCAAATTTACGCGCATACCCCTGACCATGGCTTCACTTCTGGCGAAGGGTACGCTCATACCGGCGATGGCTTTATTGTTACAAGCTATGGTACAAGCTCGCCTGAATATTTTAATTTCAGGTGGAACAGGCAGCGGTAAAACCACTTTACTAAATAGCTTATCAGGGCATATTCCACTGGCAGAACGAGTGGTTACCATCGAAGATGCGGCCGAGTTGCAATTGCAGCAGCCGCATGTGGTGCGATTAGAAACTCGGCCTCCGAATATTGAGGGTCAGGGTGAAATTACGCAGCGTGCTTTGGTGCGCAATGCTTTGCGTATGCGGCCCGATCGCATTATTTTGGGAGAGGTGCGTGGCGGTGAAGCTTTTGACATGCTGCAAGCCATGAACACTGGTCATGATGGGTCAATGGCAACCGTGCATGCCAACACGGCACGCGATGCCTTGATGCGTGTAGAAAATATGGTCAGCATGGGTGAAGGGGGCATTAGTTTACCCTCCCGGGTGGCGCGCCAGCAAATGGCTGCGGCCTTATCGGCGGTTTTGCAGGTACAGCGTTTGGCCGATGGTTCAAGGCGCATGATATCGCTGTCTGAAGTCACCGGTATGGAAGGTGAAGTGATCACCATGCAAGATTTATTTGTGTTCGAAGCCACAGGTGTCACGGATGGCGGGCAAGTTCTGGGTCAGTTCCGAGCCACAGGGGTTCGGCCTCGATTCGAGCCTAAGCTACAAGCACTGGGCCTACATTTGCCGCCTGATTTATTTGACCCACAGCGGCGTTACACACCGGGTGTAACCGAGCCCAAATCTTTGCAGCAGGTGTTAGCATGATGAGTTACTCGAATCTTGATTTTACCCGTTGGGCAGGCCTAGTGGCTGCATTTGTAGCCGTGGTCATGACATTAGAGGGGCTGTATTTATTGTGGCGATCGACGCGGAGTGCTGAAGTGCTGCGTTTACAGCGGCGATTGCAAGCACTGTTGCCGGTGGTGCAGGCTAGGCCAGTGTTGGCCCAGTCAATCTCAGCCACTGCAACGGCAGGGTTGCCTCGTTGGCTAGAAGGCTTGAAGCGTTGGCTATGGTCTTGGTTGACAGCTTGGCCTCGGCAGCGGCGGCTGGTGGTGATGGCGCAGCAATTGCCCGATGCCATTGATTTGATCAGCCGAGCGATGCGTGCAGGGCATGCGTTTACGGTGGCCGTGCAAATGGTGGCGCAAGAGGCGAGCGAGCCATTGGCCAGCGAATTTCGGCGGGTGCATGAGCAAATTAGCCTAGGACAATCTCCTGATCAAGCGTTTACCGAGTTTGCCGCTCGCGTGCCTACCGATGATGTTCGATTTTTTACCATTGCCGTGCGATTACAGCGCGAAACGGGCGGTAATTTAGCGGAAGTTTTGGGAAATTTAGCCGCACTCATTCGTAGCCGCTTGCGTTTATTGGGCAAGGTAAGGGTGCTCAGTGCCGAAGGGCGTTTATCGGCCAAGGTGCTGGCGGGCATGCCGGTGGCCACAGGGGCCCTGATTTATGCCGCAAGGCCTGATTTGATGGCCCTGCTCTGGACTGATCCGCTGGGCTTGATATTGCTCAAAGCTTGTGCGGTTTTGTTTGTGCTCGGAGTCTTGTGGATGTGGCGGATTGCTCATATTCGTGTGTAAACACGGTTCTATCAACATCAGAAGTTTCCGATGAATACTTTTTCAAACATGCTAATGGCGCCTTCACCTTGGCTGGTGATGGGTTTATTATTTTTGGCCTTTAGTGCCACTGTGGGCGCGTTGGGTTGGTGGTGGCTACAACGCCAGCGTGTGCAGCAACGCTGGCAGGTGGTGGCTCAGGCGAAACCTTTATCGGCGGATGAAGGTATTTCTGTGGAGCAAGCATCTGTGGCAGACCAAACCTTAGACAAGCAAGATCAGCCGGCATGGTTGCAATTGGCTCAGCCCATTGCTCGTTGGGCGATACCTGATGATGGTGATGAAATCAAAAGCCATCAAGTACAGTTTTTACAAGCGGGCTTAGGTCATCGAGCAGCGCCTTGGATTTTTTACATCACTAAGGTGGCATTGGTTTTGTTGTTGCCTGCATTGACTTGGTTGATTTTGTCATCTGCTGCGCTAAGTGTGCGTAGCAATACTTTATTGCTGAGTATGCTGTTAGCAGCCGGTTTGGGCTATTACGGCCCGCCTTGGTGGTTGCATGCGCGCATAAAAAAGCGTGCGCAAAAACTCTTTGAGGCTTTTCCTGATGCGATCGATTTGATCATCGTGTGCATGGAGGCAGGGTTAGGCTTAGATATGGCCATTGACCGTGCGGGCCGTGATATCGGTTTGCGCAGCCCTGATTTGGCGCAAGAATTGGCCTTGGTGGTGGCCGAGCAGCGCTTAGGCTTATCGCGTGCGCGGGCTCTGCAGCAATTGGCTTTGCGTACGGGGGTAGAAGAGATTCGGTTGTTTGTGGCCATGCTGCTGCAGGCAGATCGATTTGGAATCAGTGTGGCCGATTCAATGCGCATTCATGCGGAAGAATTGCGCAATCGGCGTGCGCAAAGGGCAGAAGAAGCCGCCGCGAAAATTCCCCTGAAAATGCTGTTCCCCATGATTTTTGCCATGTTCCCTGCCATGCTGTTGGTGCTCATGGGACCGGCGGCTATTCAGCTGATTCGGTATTTTCAGTAGCGGGGGTTAAAACTGCAATTGGGCAGAAAGAAGTGACCATTGAGGATATTTGCCCTTATAAAATCCTAGCCCCATTGTGAAACCCAAAACGGGCGTAGGTTGCCACAAGCCGCTGATTTGGGTTTGATATATACCCGTTTGTGTAACCTGAATATGGCCGCTGTTTAAGCGGTGTGTGTAGCTGGCTTGGAAGCTGCTATGGTTATTCAAGCCTAGCCAGCCGGTACTCAATCCGGGTACTTTGTCCCAGCTTTGATGAATTTGCCAGAAGGTAGGTAATTTTTCTTTTTTGGCGAACTGCCCGTAGCGCCCGAACATGGCGGGTGTTTCTTGGGGTGTTAATTGATCGCTAAATGTCACCAATTCAGAGTTGCGGTTTGAGAAATGTACATTGGAAAAATTCAGTTGACCTGCGAGATTTTTAGCGCTCAGCGAGGTGGTACCCCAGGGGTTTGACAAAGCAGCTTGTACATTTAAGCCCCAGCCAGTGCCAGCATCAGGCCGATTATTGAGGTCAAAGCCATAAACTTTGGTTCCCACCTTTTGCACGCTTCCATTCAAGTTTTTTTGCAGGGATGCGGACTGTTTCAGCGTTAAATTCAATTGGGTATGTTCGTAATGGTGTATTTGGAAAATATGGGGTTGCAGTTCAATAAACCCTGTTTCCGGCCAGGACCAACGTTTTCGGATACTCAGATGGCTAGATTCCAAGCGATACAGCTGGCCCTGAGCGGATAGGTCATTCAAAGCTTGGGTGTTGATGGCGCGCTGAGTTTCGTATTCACTCAGCAGTGACAGTACGTGCTGGTTGCCGGTGTAATACCATTCCCGAGAATGATAGGCTGCACCTGACCAATCACCGTGGCTATAGCCTACCCCGGCTTGGGTGAAGGCGTAGTTCCAGGTGGTGTCAGAAGGAGTGTTGAGGTTTTGTCGGGGCCAATGTTGGGGGCTTAGCAGCCCCCTGCCTGCGTGCTGCTGAGCCTGACCCCATACACTGAGTTGCGCATGAGCCCAATGGGGCCAACACAGTGCCCACAAAAAAGCCAGCATAAGCTGGCCTTTTTGTGTGATTTGCCTATCAGTAAATGGAAATTTCTTGGCCATCAACTTGCAAAATACCGTTGACAATTTGGCCTACCACCGTTTTGTCACGATAGATATTACCGACATAACGGCCTGCAGGATTGAGCGTGATGGTCGCACTGTAAACATTGCCATTGGTGCTGATGCTCCAAGTGTTTGTGGAAATTTCTTTTATGGACACTTCACGGCTGGCGTTTTTAACGACCAAGCTGATATTTTTACTGTCCTCGTTTATAAAACTTTCAGTTAGCACCAGGCTTGTATCCTTGGGTAGGCCTAAGGTGAATACCATGGTTTTGCCGTCGGCATCTTGCTTGAGCTCTAAACTACCAATGGGGCTTGATTTGTTAGTGGCAGCTAACTTTAATGTCATGCCTTCACCAGATTTCATGGAGATAGTCCCTAAAAGCCCATCGCGCGCTTGTCCATTGGCGTCAGTGATGGTTAATTGAATAGCACCGTTGAATGTAACAATGGCTTCATCATTGCTCTTATCGCCTGGGTTTTGGCTTTTGTTAACCGTGGTGCCTATGACGATATCCTTGAATTCAAGGGTGCCCTTGATATTCGGTTGATTGGGCACAAATTGGCTTACCTCAGAGGTGCCAGCAAGGGTGTACTGATTCGCAGTATCGCTGATTGCTTTTTGGGTTGCAGTTAATGTGACGCTGGTATCCTTGGTGCTGGTGGATTGGCCATTAACGTAGGTGAGTTTGTTACCACTGGCTGTAATGGTGAATTGAGTATCGCTGTTACGATAAATGTCAATGGAACCAGTCCGGTTTGGAAATTTATACAGTTGATACGCTCCTTGCTGGAATTGGGGGGGTGATGAGGGATAGCTCCTCTTGCAGTTGGCGCCCACTGCGAGGTTCGATGCCAAACACTGGCTGATTGCCACATCGATGGCAGCGTACATATATTCCACTGCGCGGCTTGTGGCGTTGACATACTGTTTACTCAAATCCTCATCAACGGCTTGGGTAGCGGTATTGGTGGCTTGCAAACCTGTTCGCAGACTCTGCACAAAACCATAGAATCCCTCTTTGGCGGCGATATCGCTGGGGTTGACTGTCTTATCTTCAGTCGGGCGGGGTGGTGGGGTGATGTCGATACCGGTCATATGTGGGAGTTTCTTGCCCTCATCAAGTTTTCTTCCGCGCATATCATAGAGTGCTTGTCTACTAGGTGCGGGCAATAAAAACTTCCCATCTGTGCCCTTGGTAAGGGCAATTCCGCTAGAAAGTTCTTTAATCGCCGCAGCGATATCGTTATTGCTCGCAGTTTTCATCAACCCCGCCATGAATACGGCTAGTTTCTTTTGATCATCTGTAGCATCAGCAAGATTTTTCGGGGGTTTTGCGGTGAATGGATTAGCGCCTGCGGGGGCGAGTTCATCAATCACGGCTTGTTTTGCAATCCGCAATGTATCTGCCGTTAAGCTTGCGCCACTGGCCGTTTGGGCTGCAATCGCCACGGCTGCCTCGGTCAGGGGATTGACGTGAACATCTTGCGCTTCAGTGGCGCTAGTGGCAAAGCTGCGCATGGTTAAACCGGCGGGGGCGTCAACTTCTTCGAATGAACCGTCTAATTGAATTTTGGTTTCATCCAGCATTTTCGTGCCGGTAACCATACGCACTTCAATCACGATGGGATCAGAGCTGTTCGGGACTTTGAGTTTGTATTCCCCATTAGCGTCGGTTATGGCGCTGGCCAGCACCGTGCTGGAAATGCGGCCATTGATAACCCTGTATGCCTTGACTTCTGCGCCCTTCAATAGGCCTTTACTGCTGGAGCCACCTATATCTACCGTTGAAGATACCCCTGAGCTACTGCCCCCCCCTCCGCAGGCGATTAATGTGCATGCGGCCAGGGCGCTTAGGGCTAGTCCGGTAAATCTTCGGAGCTTCGATTGGGGTACTCCACAGGGTTCTTTGTGACTCATGCTTCAATTCCCTTGAATAAAAACTTTAATTTTAACGATGAATTATCATTCTGGCAATTCCTATGAGGTTAACCCACCCAACCCCCTCAGGGTTCCCCATAGAGTCTGCCGCCTTGAAATCAGATATGCTGAGGCCATGAAGTCATCTCAGCATAAATCATCTCAACGTTCTGCTGTCCGCGCGCGGCTCACCGCACGCAACACGGCCACCGCTGCCCAAGAGGCGCAATTCAATCAACCCATTAGCCGATATGACGGGCCCGAGAGTGCATTCAAAATGGCATTTACCGATGCCGACTTTTTATTGCGCGAAGAGCTTCGGCCCGTGCGCATGCAGCTTGAACTGCTCAAGCCCGAATTGGTGCAGCAAGAGCAGGGCATTGAAGCGACCATCGTGATCCAAGGTTCAGCCCGCATTTTGCCGCCGGATGTGGCGCAAAAGCAGCTTGAACGCGCCAAGGCCGATGGTGATGCGGCTTATATCCGCCGCTGTGAAATGGCCTTGCACATGAGCCAATACTACGAGCAAACCCAACGCTTTGCCGCTTTGGTCACCGAGCACGGTGCTAAACTCAGTACTCCCTTGTACATTGTGACGGGTGGCGGTCCGGGCATCATGGAAGCCGGTAACCGTGGCGCTTTTGAAATCGGCGGTAAAAGCATAGGTTTGAATATTGCGCTTCCGCATGAGCAGGCCCCTAACGAATACATCACCCCTGAATTGTGCTTTCAGTTTCACTACTTTGCCCTGCGCAAAATGCACTTCCTCATGCGCAGTGTCGCCATTGTTTGTTTCCCGGGCGGCTATGGCACCCTTGATGAGCTTTTTGAGGCCCTTACCCTTATACAAACTGGTAAATGTCGCCGTCGACCTGTGCTCTTATTTGGGCGTGCATTTTGGGAAAAACTCGTCAACATACCGTTTTTGCTTGAGACAGGGATGATCAGTCCGGGGGATGAAGACCTATTTGTGTATGTAGAAACCGCCGAACAGGCTTGGGCAGTGTTAGACGAACATTACGGGTTTAGCAGCGAAATCGCCGAAAAATCAGCGCCCGGGGCGCATGCAGAGGATACGTAAGCCCACCTAGGTTCAAGCATTCTGTTGCGCTATACTCGAAAGATCAATAACAAACTTTCGAGTACCCCTTATGACATTGATTGAGCTTTTAAACCAACCCCAAACATGGATTGCATTTGCAACACTGACCGCACTTGAGCTGGTTTTGGGTATCGACAACATCATTTTTATTTCGATTCTGGTCGATAAATTGCCTAAAGCCCGCCAAGAAGTTGCGCGCCGCTTGGGCTTATTCATGGCCATGTTCATGCGCATTGCGCTGTTGCTGCTGTTAGCTTGGATTGTGGGCTTAGTTGAGCCTTTATTCACGCTGTTTGGTAAAGGCTTTTCTGGGCGAGACATCATTCTCATTTTGGGCGGATTATTCTTGGTCTGGAAAAGCACATCTGAAATCCATGAGTCTTTGGAAGGTAAAGAAGGGGATACCACCGCTTCAGTGGTGAAAGCTGGTTTTGCTTCTGTCATCTTGCAAATCATGGTGATTGATTTGGTGTTCTCATTAGATTCCATCATCACTGCCGTCGGTATGGTCGGAGATGTCCGCATCATGATTGCCGCTGTGATTGCTTCTGTCGCATTGATGATGTTGTTTGCCGGTGCAATTGGCCGCTTTGTTAGTCGCCATCCCACCATCAAAATGTTGGCACTGGCGTTTTTGGTCGTGGTGGGTGTGGTGCTCATTGCCGATGGTTTCGGTAACCCCGTACCCAAGGGCTACATTTACTTTGCCATGGCCTTTTCTTTGGGTGTGGAAATGCTCAATATCAACTTGCGCAAACGCTCAGAAAAGCCCGTGCATTTACACAATGCTTATGAAGGTTCTGAGGGCAGTCAGTCCTAATAGGGTGTGGCGGGGTAATATCAGTCGATGAAACTATTCATCCGATTATGACCCTCGTTCACCAAAGCCGAGCCATTGAAGCCTTGGTGGCTGGAACCCCTACCCAGGATGGTGCGGGGGTTCAGCTTAGCCGAGTGCTGACCCGCCGCTGGCAACAGCGGTTGGATCCTTTTTTAATGCTCGACCATTTCGTCAGTGATAACCCCGCCGATTACATCGCTGGCTTTCCTGATCATCCGCATAGGGGCTTCGAAACCATAACCCTTATGCTGCAGGGGCGTATGCGCCACCGTGACAGCGCAGGCCATGAAGGCCTCATCCACGATGGTGGGGTGCAATGGATGACTGCAGCGCGTGGAATTATTCATAGCGAAACCCCCGAACAAACCCAAGGCCGTATGGATGGCTTTCAGCTCTGGCTCAATTTGCATAGCAGCGATAAAATGGGGTCAGTAGGCTATCAGGATATTCAAGACACAGACATCCCCCGCTGGATGGGCCAAGGAGTGGTCGCTCGAGTTGTGGCGGGTTGCTGTCACGGCGTGCAAGGTGCCATGCAACGCCCTAAAACCTGTCCTTTCATCATTGACCTCCAGTTGCAGCCCCATGCTGTTTTTGAACAAGACATCGCCGCCAGCATGAATGCATTTTGCTATGTGCACTCGGGAACTGTATCCATACAAGGGCAGGGGGTGTTGGCGCGCCATATGGCTGTTTTATCAACCCAGCCTGATCAAGATGGCGTTACCCTACAAGCCGGTGCAGAACCCGCCCGAGTGTTGTTGGTGGCGGGTCAGCCTTTGGGTGAGCCTATTGCTCAGCATGGGCCTTTTGTCATGAATACTCAGGCAGAACTCATGCAAGCCGTGCACGATTTTCAATCTGGTCGTATTTAAGCCATCAATGCTGCGGCAACCACAGTAGTGCAATTAACTTCAAGGTGACCCATATGAATCAAGCCATCCTAACCGTGCTTATTGCAGGGCTGTTACCCATAGTTTGTGCAGTCATTGCTAAGTGGGGTTTGAAAAACTACGACAATCACCAGCCACGAGCTTGGCTTGCCCAGCTTCAGGGTTTTAGGGCACGCGCCAATGCGGCTCAGGCTAATAGCTTCGAGGCATTCCCATTCTTCGCTGCTGGTATGGCACTGGCACTTTACAGTCAGGTGCCAATGGCGCAAGTGGTGCAATGTGGTTGGTTTTTTATTGCCATGCGAGTGGTGTATATTTATTGCTATGTGGCCGACCATGCTACCTTACGCAGTATTTTTTGGACGCTGGGTTTGGCGGCTGTGATACGCCTTTTTATATTGGCGCTTTAAAAGATCACTTTAATCCCCATTTAAGTAAGCTGAAGTTCACTTCGATCTTAGGAGGTTATTATGTTTAACATGATGAAAACTGCCATGCTCATGGCTGGAATTACGGCCCTTTTTATGACTTTGGGGCAATGGTTAGGTGGTGCTCAGGGCATGGTGCTGGCATTGCTGTTCGCCTTGGGAATGAATATATTCAGTTACTGGTTTTCTGACAAACTGGTTTTGAAAATGTACCGCGCGCAAGAAGTCGATGCCCAAAGTTCGCCCCAGTTTTACCGCATGGTGCAAGAGTTGGCGCAAAAAGCGCAATTGCCGATGCCGCGCGTGTATATCATTGATGAAGATGCCCCCAATGCATTTGCTACAGGGCGCAACCCTCAAAATGCTGCGGTGGCGGCGACCACAGGTATCATGCGAGTATTAACTGAGCGTGAATTGCGTGGGGTGATGGCGCATGAGTTGGCCCATGTCAAACATCGTGATATCTTGATATCCACCATCAGCGCCACCATGGCTGGGGCCATTTCTATGCTGGCGAATATGGCTTTGCTTTTTGGAGGGCGTGATCATGAAGGTCGGCCTGCTAACCCGATCGCTACCATGGCTCTCATGTTTTTGGCCCCATTGGCAGCCAGCTTGATTCAAATGGCCATCAGTCGGGCGCGTGAATTTGAGGCCGATCGGGGCGGCGCGGAAATCTGTGGTGATCCTATGGCATTGGCTTCTGCCTTAGAAAAAATCCAGCGCTACGCTAAGGGTATGCACCTTGAACCCGCAGAGCGTCACCCTGAAACCGCGCAAATGATGATTATTAATCCTCTGACGGCCGAAGGTTTAAAAGGCCTTTTTAGTACGCACCCCAGCACTGAAGAGCGTGTGGCGCGTCTTCGCGCATCATCTAGCCAGTAAAATAGCTGCTTTTTGTTACCGGAGCTGATCCATGCAAGTATTGCGCTTTTCTGATTTGGTGGCTCAAGGCCAAGTGCGGGATAAACGTGTTTTTATTCGGGCTGATCTTAATGTGCCGCAAGACAGTGCCGGGCGTATTACTGAAGACACCCGCATTCGCGCCTCCGTGCCCTGTATACAAATGGCACTCGATGCGGGTGCTGCGGTCATGGTCACATCCCACTTGGGGCGACCCACAGAAGGGGAGTTCAAGCCAGAAGATTCATTGGCACCTGTGGCCGAGCGGCTGGCTGAGCTTTTGGGCCGCCCTGTTCCGCTTAAAGCCAAGTGGATTGACGGTGTGACGGTGGCCCCCGGAGAGGTGGTGTTACTTGAGAACTGCCGCTTGAACGTCGGGGAAAAGAAAAACCAAGAAGCCTTGGCGCGCAAAATGGCTTCATTGTGTGATGTATTTGTACATGATGCCTTTGGTACTGCGCATCGGGCCGAGGCCAGCACCTACGGTATTGCGCAATATGCCCCCGTGGCTTGTGCGGGCCCATTATTGGCAGCCGAAATGGATGCCATTACCCGTGCGCTTGAAAAGCCAGCGCGTCCCTTGGTAGCGATTGTCGCAGGCAGTAAAGTTTCCACTAAACTCTCTATTCTGAAATCACTTGCTGCCAACGTAGATCAACTCATTGTGGGTGGGGGTATTGCCAATACCTTTTTATTAGCGCAAGGTCATCCCATCGGTAAAAGTTTAGCCGAGCCCGATTTGGTGAATGAAGCCAAAGCCATCATACAAATGATGAGTGAGCGCGGCGCGGCAGTGCCTATCCCTGTTGATGTGGTGGTGGCTGATGAGTTTTCCTCCATGGCCCGTGCTAACACCGTACCGGTGACTGAAGTCCAGCCCAGCGATATGATCTTAGACATTGGCCCGCGTACTGCAGCTGAACTGGCCGGTATCATTGCGCGGGCGGGCACGGTGGTCTGGAACGGTCCGATGGGCGTATTTGAATACGACCAATTTGCTGGCGGCACCCGTACTTTGGCGGCAGCCATTGCGCATGCCTCGGCCTTTAGTATTGCCGGTGGAGGCGATACTTTAGCTGCCATTGCCAAATATAGCATCGAACGTGATATCGGTTATATTTCAACCGGTGGTGGCGCCTTCCTTGAGGTTCTGGAAGGTAAAACCTTGCCTGCATTCGAAATATTGATGCAACGTGCTCAGGATGCAGCTCTGTCATAACTGGTTTGTTTGACCAATCAATTGGAGATTATGGATGAAGCTTTATTACAGCCCTGGATCGTGTTCCCTTAGCGTTCATATTGCATTACATGAAGCAGGATTGGCATTTAAATCCGTACTGGCGTCTACCAGAACCAAAAAACTGCCCGATGGTTCAGATTACCTATTAATCAACCCCAAAGGTCAGGTGCCTCTGCTTGAGTTAGATAGTGGTGAGCGCATCAGCGAAGGCGTAGTGATCGTGCAATATATCGCTGATCAGGTTCCTGCTAAGCACCTTGCCCCAGCTTGGGGTACTTTAGAGCGTTATCGCCTGATGGAATGGTTGAATTTCATCACTACGGAAGTGCATAAAGGCTTCAGTCCCTTATTCATGCCGGGTATGCCTGAGGAAGCTAAAACCCTCACGCGCCAGCGTTTGCGCAGCAAATTTGAGTGGCTGAATCAGCAGTTGGCCGATAAAACTTGGCTGATGGGCGATACCTTTACTGTTGCAGATGGTTATCTCTTTACGACCGCATCGTGGGCTCGTCATGTGCAACTTGACCTTTCTGATTTGGTGCATTTACAAGCCTACCTTACACGTGTCGGCGCTCGTCCGGCTGTGCAAGCAGCCATGCGCTCTGAGGGGTTGATCAAGTAAATAGTGCATTAAATTTGAGGTACAACCGCGGTGATTTCAATCTCTATTTGTGCCTCATCATCCATCAAAGCTGATACCTCTACTACCGTCATGGCGGGATAATGCAAGCCCATATAACGCCTGTATATCTCGCCGATGGCTGTTCTTGATTGAAGGTAAGCCACTTTGTCGCGTAAAAACCAATTCATGCGCACAATATCGTGCGGCTGACCTCCGGCCTCTTGTAAAACAATCAAGCCGTTGCTGAGTGCCTGTTCAAATTGTGGAACTAATTCGGTACTGATAAAGGAGCCCTCTTTATTGGTTCCTACCATGCCCGCAATACAGACAAATTGTCCGCTAGCGGCTATACCCCAGCTATAACCGTTTGCGCGGGGCCACAAAGGAGGCTGTAACATACGCTTCGTCATCAAATTTCTTCTTTTATAGCTGCTTTGGCCAGTTGGTGTCGTTGCAATTTACCAGAGGGGTTGCGAGGAAGTGCATTCACAAAAATAATTTTTCTTGGATACTTATAGGGAGCGAGCCGTTCTTTGGCGTGATTTTGGAGTTCCATCACCATTTTATGGTTTGCTAGTGTGTGAGAATGCAACACTACATAGGCCAGAACAATCTGGCCGCGTTCAGTATCTTTTTGGCCAACTACCGCACATTCAGCTACAGCAGGGTGGTGCAACAAGGCTGCCTCTACCTCAGTTGGGCTGATATTATTGCCACCTGAAATGATCAAATCATCATAACGACCCAAGAAATAAAAATGCCCACGGGCATCTTGTTTCACGCAATCACCGGTGATGTTCCAGCCATTTTTGACATATTGCTTTTGAAGTTCATGTTGCAAATAACGGCACCCAGTTGGCCCACGAACTGCCAAATAACCTTCCTTTTCCGTATCTACTACATGGCCCTGTTCATCGATTACGCAAGCCTCATATCCCTGTACAACGGTGCCTAGTGAAGCCTCCCCTGAGGATGCTAACCCACCAGAGATAAATATGTGAAGCATTTCTGTTGAGCCGATTCCATTGAGCAGTGGCAGTCCTGTAGCCTCCAACCATCCTTGATGGGTGGCGCAGGTCAATGCCTCACCGGCGCTAACACACAAGCGCAAAGAATGGTTGCGCAGTAAATCGGCGTTTGGCATCATCAAGCGGTATGCAGTGGGTGTTGCCATTAACACGGTAGCTTGATAGCTAATAATAGCAGCGAGTAATTCCTGAGTGTTTCGAAAAGCGTTCATGACGATGCTAGAGCCGGCATACATCGGAAACAGAAGTAAGCCTCCAAGCCCAAACGTAAATGCGAGCGAAGCATTGCCTATGAAAATATCACTTGGTTGTGCACATAAGTATTGTTGTGGCCAGCAAAGGCAAGCAGCCCAAACATCTCGATGGCTATGAGCGGTAATTTTCGGCTGGCCCGTGCTGCCTGAAGTGGGGGCTAAAATAGCCACATCATGCCAAGCCGTATTAACTAGCTGCCATGCCTGATGCTGGGCGTAAAGACAGTTTTCTAGTGAATCCGGACTGGTATATCCCCAGTAGCGTTTAGGTATGTTTAGCCCTGATATTTGCTCTGCAAGTTCCCAATCAAACTGCAGTTCGTGCTCGCACAAAACATAGTTAATTTGAGTTTTTAGAATGACGCTGGCCAGTTCTTCCGCGCGCCATTGAGGGTGGGTGGTAACCACCACTGCGCCAGCCAGCAGTACGCCAAGCCAACAAGCAGCCAGCATCGCTGAATTACGACCTCTGAGCAGAACCCGTTGACCTGTTAATAGCCCCATATCCTGGGTTAGGAAAGCGGCAATTTGAAGCGACTTTTGGTGCAGCTCAGCGTAGCTCCACGATATTTGTGGGCTTAACCACAGACAAGGGCGATCTTCCCAGCCTTCATTTCGTATTCGGGCAAATAACTCGGCTACACAATTGATGTGAGATTTTGCTTGTAATACCGTCAGTTCTGGCGTTGAGTAACAGAACAAGGGCCAATCATGTGGGGCTGGCAGATGTTCAGTAATCCAGCGGTCTTGATAAGCAGAGGCTACGATTGGCTGCATATATACCAGTTTAAGGGTTTGGGGCGATAGCTAATGTGAACCAGAATCGGCAACCTTTGTGGGGTAACACGCTCGCAAACTCAAGTGTCCCGCCGTGTTGTTCTATCACGGTTCTGCATAAACTCAAACCCATACCCATGCCTTCGGTACGGGTGGTGAAAAAAGGCTTGAAAAGTTGTGCGGCCACTTCAGGAGCAATTCCTGCACCTGTATCTTGAACGCTGAATTGAACACGTGATTCCGATGTGGGTTGTATATCTATGGTTAATGTTCGAGAATCGGATGTGCTGATCTGTTCCATGGCCTGAATGCCATTGCGTGCTAGGTTAATCAGAACCTGCTCAATCAAGATCCGATCCACGCGTACCTTTAATTCGGGAATGGGCATATGTAACTCAATTTGAGTACGTATCTTGCGCGCCTGTAGTTCAATAAGGGGCATAACGGCATGCATCAATTGCCCGACACTGATCAATTCATGGGATTTATCACGGCGTCGAACAAAGTCGTGGACACTTCGAATAATTCTTCCGGCACGATCGGCCTGATTAGCTACTTCCGCTAGCGCATCTTGAATCATGGGTAGTGTTTGCTCATCAGGTTCGTGGAGTAAATTCAAACTACCGTTGGCATAACTGGAGATGGCAGCCAAGGGCTGATTCAATTCATGGCTCAGTAAAGAAGCCATTTCTCCTACTGTGACCAGGCGGGCAACTGACTGCAATCGTTCTTGTTGATGTCGTGTTTGGCCTTCCATGAGGCGCTGCTGACTGATATCGACTATTGAGCTCATCCAGCCGGTGTGGTGGCCTTGGTGATCTAAAAGTGGTGATTCGTAAATCATGACGGGAAATATCTCTCCGTTATGCCGAATAAATTCAGTCTCAAAGCCCTGAACATTGGATTGCAAATGGGTAAAAGAGCTGATGTCCGAGCCCATGTCGATGTGTCTTTTGGCCTGTCTGGTTCTGTAATCTTGACGCCGGTCTACTGGCCAGTAGGGCGGATCAGCGCCGTTTTCTGTGTGGCTTTGAAGCGCCTCGAATGAGTAGCCTACCATATGACAAAAGGCAGGATTGGCATAAGTAATCCGGCCTGTCAGATCGCGGGCGCGTAATCCGGTACTGAGCGAATTTTCCATCGCACGCCTGAAAGCGAGGGATTGGGCCAGTTCTGTCTCGACTTTACTGCGTTCCCTGGTGTCACGCATCAGAAGTAATATCACTGCACATAAAGCAGTGGAAAGCCCCAATACGAGTGCAATACTTAAATTAGGAATGAAAGAAGGCCTGGCTGCTGAGCTATCCACATACAAATCCAGATTGGAGCCATCAAGGATGAGGGATCTTTTACCCACAAAAACACTTTTACCTCGTTGCATACCGATGCGGGCAAGCCGGGCACCATCCGTAGCTAACAATGAAATTTCGTGTCGTTTTTGCGTATCAATTGAAACCGATTTACTCAAAAGTTGGTGTAAACCTACTGTACCAATCGTGAAAGTGGTTTGGTTGGAAGGCATAGCGTGAGCGATACAAAAGTCAATGACCTCGATGCCGATTTCAGCAAACTCTGGGTTGAAATAAGAACTGGAAAAAAACGGTTTTTGCAAACGTTTGGCTGAACTGCACGCATTCTCGATGCTGATAAGACGAGAGGCGATTGGATCTGGCTTTGCATTGGGTATCAAGCTTTCATTTGTCAAGCGAGAAATCAGTTCAAGCGAATGTGTTCTGTGCTCTAACTGAAGCAATAGCTGGCTCTGATTCAACAAATGAGCAGCATTGTCGCGCCAAGATGAATTATCGTGCGCAGACCAAACCAATGACTGAGTATTTCGAACCTCATTTGATATTTCATGTTTGATATGGGTGAGTAAGGCCGAGGATAGGTCTTCAACCTGTTCTTGAGACTTGATTTCTTCATGGCGGATGGATAAAATAACCAGCAAAGATTGGCCAATCAAAATGAGCACCATCAAGGCAGCCCATAAAAAAGAGCGTCGCCAAATCCATTGAGGTAAGAGGAATAGAAAGGATCGAGTCATTGAGAAACCTTACTAGTGTTGTGTTTTTTGTAGGATTCGTAAAAATACAAAAAGAAAAGAAGTTCTATGGGGCAAAATAGCGCAGATTAACAAGGAATTAGTTATGAATGCATCTGATGAAATTCGTTTAGAACTGCGTAAAGCCGCTCTAGAGTACCATGAGTTCCCCACCCCGGGTAAGGTGGAAATATCTGCTACCAAGTCACTGCTTAGTCAGCGTGACTTGGCTTTAGCCTATTCTCCAGGCGTTGCTGCCGCCTGTGAAGAAATTGTAGTGGATGAAAACAATGCTTTTCGCTACACAGCTCGAGGCAATTTGGTAGCTGTGATTACCAACGGCACGGCAGTTTTGGGCTTAGGTGACATAGGTCCACTGGCTTCCAAACCTGTCATGGAAGGCAAGGCGGTGCTGTTTAAAAAGTTTGCGGGCATCGATGTTTTTGATATAGAAATCAATGAAAAAGACCCCGATAAACTTTGTGACATCATCGCAGCTCTAGAGCCGACTTTTGGCGGTGTCAACCTAGAGGATATCAAGGCACCTGACTGTTTTAAAGTAGAGCGGCAGTTGCGTGATCGCATGAAAATCCCTGTTTTTCACGATGATCAGCATGGCACAGCCATAGTCGTAGGGGCAGCCTTTTTGAATGGCTTAAAAGTCATTGGCAAAGATATTAAGAAAGTCAAACTGGTGACATCCGGTGCGGGTGCAGCTGCGTTGGCATGTTTAGGATTGCTTGTTAAACTGGGTTTGCCCAAAGAAAACATCTGGGTCACAGATTTGAAGGGTTTGGTCTATGAAGGGCGTGCTGAGTTGATGGACCCTGACAAAGCAGAATTTGCTCAAAAAACCGATTTGCGTACCTTGGCCCAGGTCATTGAGGGGGCAGATGTGTTTTTGGGTTTATCTGCTGGTGGCGTTTTAAAGCCTGAGATGGTAGCCCGCATGGCAGACAAGCCTTTGATATTTGCCTTAGCTAACCCGAATCCTGAGATCATGCCCGAGGAGGTCAAAGCCGTTCGGCAAGATGCCGTGATTGCAACGGGGCGTACCGATTTTCCCAATCAGGTCAATAACGTATTATGTTTCCCCTATATTTTTAGAGGGGCGTTGGATTCAGGTGCAACCACCATTACCAGCGAAATGGAAATTGCTGCTGTTCATGCTATTGCTGAATTGGCGCAGGCGGAGCAAAGTGAAGTAGTGGCCGCCGCTTACGTAGGCGCCACACTCAGCTTTGGCCCAGAGTACCTCATACCCAAGCCATTTGATCCGCGATTGATGATCAAAATTGCGCCGGCGGTCGCCCGTGCTGCGCATGAATCCGGTGTTGCGCGTCGGCCTATCTCTGACTGGGAAGCCTATCGCGAAAAATTGCAAGCCTTTGTTTATGCTTCAGGCTCCATCATGAAGCCTATATTTGCTCAGGCGAAGCGAGCGCATAATAAGCGTGTTGCCTATGCTGAAGGTGAAGAGGAGCGAGTACTGCGTGCAGCTCAGGTTGTGGTTGATGAGGGTGTAGCTAGGCCCACACTCATTGGTCGCCCTGCCATCATTGCGCAACGCATAGAAAAATTTGGTTTGCGGCTCACTGAGGGGCGTGATTATGATGTGGTCAACGTTGAGCATGATGAGCGCTATCGTGAATTTTGGCAAACCTACCACGCCATGACAGACCGCAAAGGTATCACCGCACAACTCGCAAAAATTGAAATGCGCCGTCGATTAACGCTGATCGGTGCCATGTTATTGCATAAAGGTCACGTTGATGGTATGTTATGTGGCACCTGGGGGACCACAGCGCAGCACTTAACCTACGTAGATCAAGTTATTGGTGCCAGAGGTGTCAACGCAGCAGCTGGGCAAGAGCCAATTTATGCTTGTATGAACGTCTTGCTATTACCGGGTCGACAAATATTCTTGGTGGATACGCACGTAAATGTAGACCCCACGCCAGAACAACTGAGCAAAATAGCCATCATGGCTGCGGAAGAGATGCGGCGCTTTGGAATCAAGCCCAAAGCCGTGTTGCTGAGCCACTCTAATTTTGGATCAAGTGACGAGGGCGCTGCTCCTAAAATGCGTCAAACTCTTCAGCTGTTGCGTCAGCAGGCCCCTTGGTTGGAGGTTGATGGTGAAATGCATGGCGACATGGCATTAGACCCTGTGGCGCGGCAACACACCATGCCTAACAGTACGCTGCAAGGAGAGGCCAACTTACTGGTATTCCCCGGCATTGATGCGGCCAATATTGCATACAACCTACTAAAAGTAGCTGCAGGGGGTGGTATTGCCATTGGGCCTGTACTGTTGGGGGCTGCACGCCCAGTGCATATACTCACACCCTCGGCAACTGTACGCAGGATCGTCAATATGACGGCGCTAACGGTTGCGGATGCGAACGCTCAGCGTTAATGGGTATAGGTACTGCCTCAGTAAAGTAAGAAAGCCGATAGATTTTGTGCATCGATATTAGAAATTTGACAATGCGCATCATTTGTCGGATATACTGGAAGGCTTTACGGTCGGCGTTGCCTGTCAGCAAATTTTGCTGAGAGTCGATGCTGGAGATTATTTTGTAACTTCAAACAGGAACAAGTTACTGTTATGCCAACAATCAATCAGCTGGTGCGCCAAGGCCGTGAGGTCGAGGTCATCAAAAGTAAATCGCCTGCGATGCAGAACAGCCCGCAGCGCCGTGGAGTGTGTACACGTGTTTACACTACAACCCCTAAAAAGCCTAACTCAGCTTTACGTAAAGTTGCAAAAGTTCGCTTAACCAATGGATTTGAGGTTATTTCCTACATTGGAGGTGAGGGTCACAACTTACAAGAACACAGTGTGGTCTTGGTGCGGGGTGGTCGTGTGAAGGACTTGCCAGGCGTGCGCTACCACATTGTTCGTGGTTCCTTGGATCTCCAAGGTGTTAAGGATCGCAAGCAATCGCGTTCTAAATACGGTGCGAAGCGTCCTAAGAAAGCTTAATAGCATTCTTTTT
Source organism: Burkholderiaceae bacterium (assembly GCA_032122355.1). Classification (GTDB taxonomy): domain Bacteria; phylum Pseudomonadota; class Gammaproteobacteria; order Burkholderiales; family Burkholderiaceae_C; genus RFTU01. The sequence continues at coordinate 3,334 of JAUMCS010000045.1, read as the reverse complement.
AATCGCAATAGTTTATGCGGCCATTAGTGCCGAGTAAGTGGTGTCTCAAAATAGATGCCAAAGCTGGCAAAAATACAAAGCCGGCGCACTGAAGAAAAAGGAAATTTTATGCCACGTCGTCGCGAAGTCCCCAAAAGAGACATTCTGCCTGATCCCAAATTTGGATCCGTTGATTTATCGAAATTCATGAACGTTATCATGGAGTCGGGAAAAAAAGCTGTAGCAGAGCGCATTATCTATGGTGCACTAGAGCAAGTTGAGAAAAAAGTCAACAAAGACCCTATGGAAGTATTCATGGTGGCAATCAACAACATCAAGCCTTTGGTTGAGGTGAAGTCTCGCCGCGTGGGTGGTGCGAACTACCAAGTTCCTGTGGAAGTTCGCCCCGTGCGTCGTATGGCATTGGCCATGCGTTGGCTTAAAGAATCTGCACGCAAGCGCGGTGAAAAGTCGATGGCAGCCCGCTTGGCCAGTGAATTGCTTGAGGCGGCAGAAGGCCGTGGCGGCGCGATGAAAAAGCGCGATGAAGTCCACCGTATGGCTGAAGCCAACAAGGCGTTCTCTCATTTCCGTTTTTAACTAACCCATTTGCATATTCAAGGCTTGGGGCCGCATTTGCGGTCCTTTGTCCGTGAATTGGAGACCAACCATGTCACGCAAGACACCTATCGAACGCTACCGCAATATTGGTATTTCAGCCCACATTGATGCGGGTAAAACCACCACGACAGAACGTATTCTCTACTATACCGGTGTGAACCATAAAATCGGTGAGGTGCACGATGGTGCAGCTACCATGGATTGGATGGAGCAGGAGCAGGAGCGGGGTATTACCATTACTTCCGCGGCTACCACGTGTTTCTGGAAGGGTATGGACATGTCCTACCCCGAGCATCGCTTTAACATCATTGATACCCCAGGCCACGTAGACTTCACTATCGAAGTCGAGCGTTCCATGCGTGTGCTGGATGGCGCATGTATGGTTTATTGTGCTGTTGGTGGTGTTCAGCCCCAGTCTGAAACCGTGTGGCGCCAAGCTAATAAATACAAAGTGCCTCGTTTGGCATTTGTGAACAAGATGGATCGTACGGGTGCTAACTTTTTCAAGGTCTATGACCAGATGAAAACGCGCTTACGTGCCAATCCTATTCCTGTCGTAGTGCCTATTGGTGCAGAAGAAAATTTCGTGGGTGTGGTAGATCTCTTTAAAATGAAAGCCATCATTTGGGATGAGGCTTCACAAGGGATGAAGTTTACCTACGAAGATATTCCTGCCAACCTTCAGGCTGAATGTGAAAAGTGGCGCGAGAACATGGTAGAAGCAGCAGCTGAAGCTTCTGAGGAATTGATGAACAAATACCTAGAGAATGGTGATTTGTCAGAAGCAGAGATCAAGCAAGGTATCAGGCAGCGTACCATCGCGACTGAAATTCAGCCTATGTTGTGCGGAACCGCTTTCAAGAACAAAGGTGTGCAGCGTATGCTGGACGCCGTGATTGATTTCCTGCCCTCGCCTGTTGATATTCCTCCTGTGGGCGGAACGGATGATGATGATAAAGAAGTTAGCCGCAAGGCCGATGATGGTGAGAAATTCTCTGCGTTGGCATTTAAGCTCATGACCGATCCTTACGTGGGGCAACTCACTTTCGTGCGTGTATATTCTGGTGTTCTCACCTCTGGTTCAACGGTATATAACCCGATTAAAGGTAAAAAAGAGCGTATCGGTCGTATCTTACAAATGCACGCCAACCAACGTGAAGAAATCAAAGAAATTCTAGCCGGCGATATTGCCGCTTGCGTGGGTTTGAAAGAAGTGACCACGGGTGAAACCTTGTGCGATCCAGAGTCGATTATTACGCTTGAAAAAATGGTGTTCCCTGAGCCCGTAATTTCCCAGGCTGTTGAACCTAAAACCAAAGCAGACCAAGAAAAAATGGGTATCGCATTGGGCCGTTTGGCAGCTGAGGATCCTTCATTCCGTGTGCGTACGGATGAAGAATCTGGACAAACCATCATTTCCGGTATGGGTGAATTACATCTGGAAATTATCGTAGATCGGATGAAGCGTGAATTTGGTGTAGAAGCCAATGTTGGTAAACCGCAAGTAGCCTACCGCGAAACTATCCGCAAAAAAGCGGCCGATATTGAAGGTAAGTTCGTTCGCCAGTCGGGTGGTAAGGGTCAGTACGGTCACGTGGTATTTACCGTGGAGCCCCAAGAACCTGGCAAAGGTTTTGAGTTCGTTGATGCCATTAAAGGCGGTGTAGTTCCCCGTGAGTTCATACCTGCAGTTGAAAAAGGCGTGAATGAATCTCTGCCTAATGGTGTTCTCGCAGGCTTCCCTGTGGTTGATGTCAAAGTAACCTTGACATTTGGTTCTTACCATGAGGTTGATTCCTCTGAAAATGCTTTCAAAATGGCTGCATCGCTCGGCTTCAAAGAGGCTTGTCGTAAAGCAAGCCCCGTGATTCTTGAGCCCATGATGGCTGTAGAAGTGGAAACACCGGAAGACTACGCAGGTAACGTCATGGGTGATCTCTCATCACGCCGCGGCATGGTGCAGGGCATGGATGATATGCCTGGCGGTGGCAAAGTTATCAAAGCTGAAGTTCCTCTATCAGAAATGTTTGGGTACTCCACCACGCTGCGCTCGATGTCGCAAGGACGAGCCACCTATACTATGGAATTCAAGCATTATTCCGAGGCACCCAAGAATGTGGCTGATGCCATCATTACCGCAAGGGCTAAATAATTCACCATGGTCTTTAAGCACACATCGGCAGCTTGCCAGTGCATGCCGAATATATGAGGGCTTAGAAACCTTAACCCCTAACTGGCGTTAGTTCTTTTTTGGAGATATCAGAATGGCAAAAGGTAAGTTTGAACGTACAAAACCGCACGTGAATGTGGGTACGATTGGTCACGTTGATCACGGCAAAACCACACTAACTGCAGCAATTGCAACCGTGTTGGCGGCCAAGTTTGGTGGTGAAGCCAAAAAGTATGACGAAATTGATGCGGCGCCTGAAGAAAAAGCGCGTGGTATTACCATCAACACAGCTCACATTGAGTATGAAACTGCTAACCGCCACTATGCGCACGTTGACTGCCCAGGCCACGCTGACTACGTGAAAAACATGATTACCGGTGCTGCGCAGATGGACGGCGCCATATTGGTGTGTTCCGCCGCTGACGGTCCTATGCCCCAAACCCGTGAGCACATCCTGTTGGCGCGCCAAGTGGGTGTACCTTACATCATCGTATTTTTGAACAAATGCGATATGGTCGACGATGCAGAGTTGCTGGAATTGGTTGAAATGGAAGTGCGCGAATT
>JAUMCS010000044.1:0-27071 GCA_032122355.1 Burkholderiaceae bacterium | reverse complement strand
AACAATGAAATTCGTCTCTTTAAGAGACCGGACAACTATAGTGACAGAGGGGGGTAGTAGCTCTCTTTCGTCTCTTCGAAGATGCGCTCCATCTTGCTCCGAGTGACTTTTCGGTGTGGCGTTTTTGAGCACCAGCGTCTTTAGGCGGTGCGCCGCGACTACAAAGCCCTCCAGGCGGTTGGATGACTCGGTTGACTCCACCACGGCCACCTGCCGTAAATGGCGTAACCGTATCATGAATTGGGGTAATGAACCACGCCATTACCCTTATAAATGCTTGATTACCCTATTTGGCAACACTGGGCTTGTTGATCGTTCAGCGCCAGTGGTTTACAAAATCGGACATTTTTCTTGTCAAACACCGTGGTATTCGTCACAAAAGATGTCCGCTTCTGAATGATTTCTCAGCATCTGGCAAGGGTGGCGGCGGCAGGATGTTGACATACTATCCAACCAAAATTGTCGCGATAATGGTTGCGCGAAATAAAATTTGATTTCCCCGATGGGTTGGCGGTGGAGCAGATCGAAGCTATGGCGGTCAAACCCCCACTTGCTGCAAAAATTCACGGGGGTTGCTTGAAAACTGCGCGAAGTTTTCTGGGGTGACGATCACCCGCAAAGCATGCTCAACTTGAGCGCAAAATGCGCCCAAACCCTTGGCCGATTTTTTTCGCCCCGACTTCACCTCAATGGCATAGAGTTGATTGCGGTACTGGTACACAAAATCTACCTCATCATTGCGCTCACGCCAATAATACACTTGCCCTGGTTGTTGCAGCAACTCAGCGCCCACGGCCAACTCAAAGGCTCGGCCGCGTTGCTCTGCGTTTTGCAACACATTTACGCCAGAGGCCATGCTATAAAGCGCGGGGCAAGCAGGCAGCATCTTTGGGCTGGAGTTGCGTACCAACCAAGCCTTGGGCGAATACTTTTGCAGCGCATGTAACAAAAATGCACCACCGTACAAGTCGATGTAATGTTTGATTAAATCGGTATTGCCCTTGTCCTGCAACTGTCCTAGCAACTTGGTGTAACTGATCTCTTGGGCCGGATATGCGCACAAAATCTGAAACGCCTGACGAAACAATGCAGGATTAGCCACCTTGCGGCTTTGCAGAATGTCTTTGCCAATAACCGCCTCTACAATCGAGTCTTTCATGTAAGCGTACCAACGGTCAGGGTCATGCTCAAGCGCCACTGCACCCGGGTAACCGCCATAGCCCAGGTAGCGCGGTAAGTCATAGTCAAATGCCGTCTGCAGCTCGGCATAAGTCCAGTGGTGCACACGCAAAAGCTCAAAGCGGCCTGCCAGGCTTTCTGTGACACCCGCCTGAATCTGTAAAGCACTTGAGCCGAGCAATAACACCCGCAGCCGACCGGGTTTGGCATCCCAAAGCGCCTTAATCGTTTCAGGCCAATTGCCTACTTTCTGAATTTCGTCGATCACCAACAAAGCACCATCGCCCAACAACAATGCTTGCTGCCATTGCTCCAGCAACCAATGGCGGTCGCTTACCAGCACATCGTCTGCATTGGCGAAATGGTACGGCCAATTTCCCTGCGCCAACATTTGCCGCACACCTGTGGTTTTACCCACTTGCCGAGGACCCGCCAGCACCTGTATCAAAGGCTTATCTGTTGCAAAACGCTCGTTCAGCGTGGCAACAAAAGATCGTTGAAAGTGAATAGGCATAGTTTATACAATTTACTAGATGAGTCTATTATATTTGAAAGTCGCGCCTAGTAAAATGTAGTTTTGCTAAGTGTATTTTGATTCAACGTGACCGCTGATTCGGACATTTTTCTTGTCAATCACCGGGGGGCTCGGGTGTGTTGTGCCAGGGATTGATCACTGAGATGGCCAAATCATCAAAGTGACGGGTGTTGCGTGTGGCCAGCGTGGCACTTTGAGCAAGCGCTATGCCAGCAATAAAAGTGTCGCGCATATCAACGGGCCGGCCGCGGGTTTTACGCTCGGCGGCCAGCTGTGCGGCCAAGTGAGCTGCGCGCACATCAAACACAACCACCCTATTGGCCAGGTCGGACTGCACAAGTTGCTCAAAGCGCTGTTGCAGCAATGTTTTGCGCTGGCTGTCGGGCAGCAAGGCCAAGCCGTAACGAGCCTCAAATAGGGAGATGCTACTGATCCAGATGGCCTCGGCTGGCTGTGCATCCAGCCAGCTCACGACCACAGGGTCAGGCTGCTTCTGCATCAATGCCGAAAGCACATTGGTGTCAAGAATGATCATGCACCAAAGCTCATGGGTGCAATGGTCTGGCCCGTGAGCTCGGGCAAGGGCTCGGCTAAGCCGATGTCAGAAAACCGAGCCGCGATGCGTGAGCCCAGTTTGCTGGTGACGATGGTCGCGTCATTGACAGCACGACGCAAAATGTAACGCACCTCTTCTTCCATGCTCCAGCCGTGCAGGCTGGCACGCTGTTTGAGTGCCAATTTGACGTCATCTTCAAGGTTCCGAACAATCACCTGTGCCATGGCTGCCTCCAGTGTAATGAGTATGCATTATAAAGATATCATGATATCAAAATGTTAACACAATGGGCGGATCACGAGCCACAGTAGAAATGGGTATTTTTGATCTTTGACCCTAAATGGATGGTACTCTGCGATGAGATTCCGGCCTTCGCCGGAATGACGCAAACGCCTTGAGATGATAGGTGCCATGCTAGATCAGGCCGGTACCCAGGAGTTCAATATTAGCGGCCAAGGATGCGCAGGGCAATGGGTACTGGCGGGATACAGCCCCTAACCAACCCCGCAACCGACTATGACACCACCCATATCCCTTTGGTCGAACGACCCTTTGCAGCAGCAGATTCACGTATGATGTACCATCTAAACATCATCCACTTTCACTGCGTTCACATCATGGCCTTCCGATTTCAAAAAAGCATCAAAATACTGCCAGGTGTTCGGCTCAATATCAGTAAAACGGGTGTCTCCTGTACCGTGGGTACTCGCGGAGCCAGTGTAACGGCCAGAGACGGCAATCTAACTGGCAATGTCGGGATTCCGGGTACCGGACTTTCCTACAGAAAGCGTTTGAAATTCCCATTATCTAAAACTGCAACCCCCAACACAGAGCCCGTATCTGAATCTTCGCAACGGCCATCACATCGGCCCCATTGGTTACTGATTTTAATCATTCTGGCGATTGGGGTTTATATTGGCCTATCCATGCGCTAGCCATGATTGACAACCCAGTGATCTTCAGAAATCTCTGATCTCATTACTTATTACATGCCAACGCCACCTGATCAATCCGATCTGACCCACCCCCCCGTTGACGAGCAGCGTCAAGCCTTGCTGGCCGAGGTTGCTGCCCTGCCTTCGTTGCCCGGGGTGTATCGCTATTTTGATGCCGCAGGTCAGGTGCTGTAAGGCCATACACCTCAAACGCCGAGTGTCGAGTTATTTTCAGAAAGATCATACTGGCACCCGAATTGGACTGATGGTCAAGCAAATAGCGCGTATGGAAACCACGGTGGTGCGCACCGAGGCCGAAGCGCTGTTGCTGGAAAATAACTTGATCAAGGCCTTGCAGCCTCGATTTAATATTTTGTTTCGAGATGACAAAAGCTACCCCTACTTGAAGTTATCTGGCGATACCTTTTCGCGCGTTTCATACTACCGCGGCGGCGTGGATCGTCTGCATCGCTATTTTGGGCCCTATCCCAATGGCTGGGCTGTGAAAGAAACCATTCAATTAATTCAAAAAGTCTTTCGCTTGCGCACCTGTGAAGAAGCCGTATTTGCTAATCGCAGTCGGCCCTGCTTGCTCTATCAAATCAAGCGGTGCTCTGGGCCGTGTGTAGGCTTGATTTCCGCGCCAGACTATGCGCGCGATGTGGCTGAAGCCGAGCGTTTTTTACTCGGTCAATCCAGTGAAGTTTTGGCTGAATTGCAACGTCGCATGATGCACCACTCAGATAACCTGGAGTTTGAGCAAGCCGCAGAATTGCGCGACCAAATGGCATCACTCTCAGCCGTACTGCATCAGCAAAGCGTCGAGGCCAGTACGCTCACAGCCATTGATAATGATGTCGATATTTTGGCTGTTGAAGTTCAAGGCGGGCGCGCTTGCGTGAATTTGGCCATGGTCCGAGGTGGCCGTCACTTGGGTGATAGAGCTTTTTTTCCGGCCCACGTTGAGGGGCTCGAAGCCATGACCTTGGCCGAAGTCGAAGCACTGGACGCGCTGAGCGTGGAGCAGCGTGTGCTGCAGGCCTTTGTGGCGCAGCATTACATCGGGCAAACCGTTTGTCCGCCACAGTGGGTGGTCAGCCAGCCACTAGATGCCGCATTATTGAATGTGATTCAAGAGCAATCTGGCGTGCGCATTCATGCCACGCATCAACCGCGGGGACACCGGCGTTTATGGTTAGAAATGGCACAGAAAAATGCCCAAATCGCCTTGGCTCGCTTATTGGCGCAAGAGGGCTCGCAGCGCGATAGAACCCTCGCATTGATCGAAGCACTGGGTTTAGAGGCTTCTTCCATGGATACCCTGCGCATAGAATGTTTTGACATCAGCCACACCGCCGGAGAAGCCACCCAAGCCAGTTGTGTTGTTTTTGAAAATCATCAAATGCAATCCGCGCAGTACCGCCGCTACAACATCGAAGGCATTACCGCAGGCGATGACTATGCGGCCATGCGACAGGTGCTCACCAAGCGTTATGGAAAGTTGGCACAAGTGTTACGCGAACAGCACGAGCAAACCACAGAGCAGGCACAGCAAGTGCGTATGCCAGACTTGGTGTTGGTTGATGGCGGCCGCGGTCAGGTCAGCATGGCCCGAGAAGTTTTTGTTGAGTGGGGGCTTGATATTTCCCTGATTATTGGCGTCGAAAAAGGGCAGGGTCGAAAAGTAGGCCTTGAGGAGTTGGTATTTGCCGATGGTCGTGAGAAAATCTACCTGGGTGCAGATTCAGCGGCCTTGATGTTGATTGCTCAAATCCGGGATGAAGCGCACCGCTTTGCCATTACCGGTATGCGTGCCCGCCGCGCCAAAGTGCGAACGGGTGGCAGCAAACTGGAAGATATACCCGGGGTGGGGCCTAAAAAAAGAAGCCGTTTATTGCAACGCTTTGGCGGTGTACGCGGAGTGGCTAACGCCAGCGTAGAAGAACTGATGACCGTTGAGGGTATTTCAAAACCATTGGCACAGGAGATTTATCGTGTATTGCATTAGTTTGAATGAAGGACACCTGCGTAAGCATTCGATGCTGCGCATGGGTGCTGGGGTTTTAGTGCTGGTCTTAGCATTCATTATTTCGGGTTGCGCTGTGCTCAAGCCTGCCAAGAAAAGCACGCAGGTCCAGCATTTGCCAACCCCATTGCCGGTTGCTGAACCTGCAGAAGCTGCGCCTGCCGAGCCCATGGCGGGCTTGCCCCAAAACTGGGAAGAGTATCGGCGGTTGGCTGCGCTGACCATGGTTGAGCGCAATCCCGATCAAACTTACACCGGCATAGTTCCTCAACCCTTGCTGGGTATACCGATTTTGCGCATTGATTTAAATGCCGATGGCAGCATTGCTGATATTGAAGTAGAACGCCACCCCAAGCCCGCCAATGCCCGCGAAACCACCCGATTAGCAATTGAAGCCGTACGCCGTGCTGCACCCTTTGCCAGCGTTGCGCATTTGCCGCCACCATGGCAGTTTCGAGAGGTTTTTTTGTTTGATGGTAACCGGCGGTTTAAACCGCAGGTGCTCGATAAGGCAACAGATTAAAGGTTGAAGATCATGTCAACGCCTACAACCCCTCATTCACCTGAAGGAAACCTCAGTTTAGCGGGCAAGCGTATTTTGTTAGGGGTATGCGGCGGCGTCGCTGCCTACAAGTCTGCCGAGTTGGCGCGGTTATTGATGCAGCAAGGCGCTACAGTGCAGGTGGTGATGACAGCATCAGCTCAAGAATTTGTTACACCCTTGACCTTTCAGGCCTTGACTGGTAACGCCGTGATCACCACGCAATGGCCAACCAGCTCAGCGGATGACACCATGCCGCACATTCATCAAAGCCGTGATGCGGATGCCATCATCGTGGCACCCGCAACGGCTGATTTTTTAGCGCGATTGGTGCAGGGGCGCTGTGATGATGTGCTTTCATTACTTTGTATTGCCCGACCTGTTCATCAAGTGCCGCTATGGGTGGCGCCGGCCATGAACCGTGAGATGTGGGCGCATCCGGCTACGCAACGCAATGCAGCGCAATTAGTGGCCGACGGTGCGTACCTATTGGGGCCTGGCAGTGGCCTGCAAGCCTGTGGTGAAGTGGGCCTGGGGCGTATGCTGGAGCCAGAGGACATTTGTGCGGCTGTGTGTGCGGGCTTACAGCCCAAATTTATGACAGGGCAGCGCGTATTAATCACGGCGGGGCCCACCTTTGAAGCGATTGATCCCGTCCGTGGAATTACCAACCGATCCAGCGGCAAAATGGGCTTTGCACTGGCCCAAGCTGCTGCTGAAATGGGTGCAGAAGTGACCCTCATCAGCGGCCCTGTGCCATTGTCTACCCCTTGGGGTGTGCGGCGCTTGAATGTGGAATCGGCTTTGCAAATGCACAGTGCCGTATTTCAAGCCCTGCAATCGGGGGCGGGCAGGGATGTATTTATTGCCAGTGCGGCTGTGGCCGATTGGCGTGTCAAGCAAGCGCACGAAGTGAAGTTGAAGAAATCGCCATCGATGCCACTTCCGGTGCTAGAGTGGGTTGAAAACCCCGACATCCTGGCCGAGGTGGCTCAATCGGATATACGCCCGCGATGCGTGGTGGGATTTGCCGCAGAAACCAACGATATTTTGCAGCATGCCCAAGAAAAGCTCCAGCGCAAGAAAATTGATGTCATTTTGGCCAATCACGGGCCTAGTGCTTTTGGCCAAGATGCCAACCAGCTCTGTTGGATAGATGCCCATGCCATAGGGCAATGGCAATCAGGCACCAAGCTCAGTTTGGCGCGTGGGGTGATGGCGGGTATTGCTCAGCGATTACAAACGATGAAGGGCGCTCAGTAGCCCTTGATCAAGCTAAACACCCGTTGAGCCAAACCCACCGCCGCCGCGCACGCTGTTTTCTGTGAAAGTTTCAACCACTTGAAACTGAGGGCGTACCACTGGTAGAAACAACATTTGCGCAATCCGCTCACCGGGTTTTATCCAAATCCCTTCATAGCTATCACGGGCGGGGTTACGGTTCCAGGCGCTCACATAGCATTGAGCGGTGTAATCGGCATCAATCAAACCCATGCTATTGCCCAGTACTAATCCCTGCTTATGCCCCAGCCCTGAACGTGGCAATATCACGGCACAAAACTCCGGGCTATTCATGTGCAAAGCAATGCCAGTAGGAATGAGCACAGCCGCTTGTTGTGCGCCTATCAATAGGGGTTGATCGATACAAGCGTATAAATCAATCGCAGCAGCCAGAGGCGTTTGATATTGCGGCAATCCCCACTCATGGATGCGGGGGTCTAAGACTTTGAGTTCAATGCAATGTGTCATGGTTGGGGTCGGATTCGTTAGTGGGGGTTTGCAGCACCTGAAGCCAAGGCTTACCCAGTGTTCCGGTGTGGGATTCATCTTCGGTGCAGGGGCGAATATCCATCACTTTGAGGGCGATACGCAGCGCCATGCCCGCTAGGGGGTGGTTGCCATCGAGTACCACATGTGAGGAGTAAATATCCGTGATGGTATAAAGCGTATCCGCAGGCATGTCCGGTGTTTGTGCGCCTTCGGGTAGACCTTCCAGTTGCATGCCGACTTCAATTTCGGCTGGAAATAAATCCCGAGCCTCAAAACAAACCCATTGGGCGTTGTACTCGCCAAAAGCCTGATCGGGTTCGAGTTGAATTTGAGTTTCAAAGCCAACGGTTTGGCCCATTAGGGTATTTTCAATCGAAGGTAATAAATCATGGCCGCCCACCAAAAATTCAGTGGGGTGGCTGAGAACATCGATCACTTGGTTTTGGGCATCAGATAGCGTCCAGGTCAAGCTGACCACACACGGGTTTTCAATGATCATAGTGCAGGGCGGTGAAGAGTTGAATAGTTAACAGCTGTATTATCAGGGCAATCGAACTTGATATTGTGTAACACATCCCGTAAGGAAACCGAATTGAACAAAAACCATGAACCCCTGAGTTTGCTGGGCGGTTTAGGTGCTGCCGCATTTATGCGGCAATACTGGCAAAAAAAACCCTATGTGGTGCGTGCCGCTTGGGCACAGAATCAGACTGTGATTCGGCGCGCTGAATTGTTCGCACTGGCGCAAAGTGATGAAGTGGAATCCCGACTGATCCAACGCTATGCCCAGGAAAACAAGGATAAAAGCAGCGGTGCTGGGGTCGACAGAGGCTGGCGTGTCAAGCACGGCCCCATTGCGCGCAGTGCATTACCCACCTTGGCCACACCGGATTGGACCCTCCTAGTTCAGGGACTAGACCTGCACCTAGATACAGCCTATGAATTGCTACAGCATTTTCGTTTTATACCGGATGCGCGGCTGGATGATGTGATGGTGTCGTATGCCAGTGATGGGGGAGGGGTGGGGCCGCATACCGACTCGTATGATGTATTTCTCATTCAACTTCAGGGTTGTCGGCGCTGGCAGATTGCATCTCCCCAGCCGTGTCAATGGATACCAGATGTGCCCTTAAAACTCTTGGCTGATTTTAAGCCTGAGCAAGAGTGGCTGTTACAACCCGGAGATATGTTGTATTTGCCTCCAGGCTGGGGCCATGATGGAGTTGCTGTTGGAGGCGATTGCATGACGGCCTCGGTCGGTTTTCGCTCTCCATCGCGGGCGGAGCTGGCTGCATCAATATTGCAGCGCATGGCTGAACATTTGCTTGAGCCGAGTCCGGGGCAGCCCTTTTGGGAACAGCTTTATCGCGATCCCCGTCAGCCGGCCACGAGCCAACCAGCTGCACTGCCCGATGGCTTGCTGGAACAAGCCAGTCAGGTAGTGAGTAAGGTATTTAACGAGCCCGAGCGTTGGCGCAGAGCCATGGGAGAGTGGCTAACCGAACCCAAACCCCATGTGTGGTTTGACGAGCCTACACAGTGCTGGAACGCCGATTCAGGTGTGACTGTTGATCGCCGAACGCGAATGATGTACGATGGGGCCATGATTTTTATCAATGCAGAATCAAAGGTGATAGCTGATAAAGATCTAGAAACACTGCAGCAACTGGCTGATAAAAGATCGGTTGGTGTCGACGATATTCGGGGTTTGAGCCTTGCAACTGTTGCTATTTTGAAACAGTGGATGGCCTCAGGATGGATAAATCCTGTTTGAGTGGGTTCATTATTCTAATTTTTGAGTTTTCATACTCAGGCAATCCCTAGTGGGTAGCTATACTAATGGTTCAATTAGAAAAGCAATCTACTTTTCTAGGCGCGTCTTTTTATTCAAAATCAATGAGGGTACCCATGAAAAAATCATTACTGTTGGCATCACTGATCGCTGTTGCTGCTGTTGCTGCTTGCAGCAAAAAAGAAGAAGCTCCTGCTGTAGCTGAGCCTGTGCCTGTTGCACCTGCTGTTGTGCCTCCCGCTCCTGCTGAAGTTGCAGCTCCTGCAGCTCCTGCTGATGCAGCAGCTCCTGCAGCTTCAGCAGCTCCTGCTGACGCAGCTGCTCCCGCACCTGCTGCTAAGTAATTAGCCGCCCGTTCATCGGGATGTCAAAACCACCCCTTCGAGGGTGGTTTTTTATTTTATGATGCACGAATGAGTGACTTTATTACGCCTTTAGAGAATTCTTTTCCCCCCAGCCCCCCTTTGGATTCAGAGGTTCAGCGGTTACGAGTTCCTCCGCATTCCGTTGAAGCTGAGCAAAGTGTTCTGGGTGGATTATTACTAGATAACAGCGCCTGGGATCGGGCTGCTGATTCGGTGACGGATACGGACTTTTATCGGTACGAGCATCGTTTAATTTTTTCTGCCATCAAGTCGTTGATGGAGGCCAGTAAGCCGGCTGATGTGATTACCGTACATGAGCGGCTGCAAAGTTTAAATAAGGCCCAGGATGTCGGTGGAATTGCCTATTTGAATGCCTTGGCGCAGAGTGTCCCGAGTGCTGCAAATTTGCGACGCTATGCGGAAATAGTGCGTGAGCGGGCTATTTTGCGAAAACTTATTGAAGCCAGTGATGAAATAGCCACCCAAGCCTTTAATCCTCAGGGTAAGGCGGTGCCGACGATTTTGGATGAATCCGAAAGCCGCATTTTTAAAATCGGAGAAGAGGGCCAGCGTAATCGCCAAGGCTTTCAGTCCATGGATGTTTTAATCGGTCAATTGATTGATCGTGTCAATGAACTGGCCGAGAACGGCGCTGAAGAAGTCACCGGCGTTCGGACAGGATTTTACGATTTTGACCGAATGACGGCCGGGTTGCAGCCGGGTGATTTGATTGTGCTGGCGGCTCGTCCGAGTATGGGTAAAACCGCTTTGGCCATCAATATTGCCGAGCATGTGGCGGTCGAGGAAGGCTTGCCGGTGGTGGTGTTTTCCATGGAAATGGGAGCTTCGCAACTGGCGCTGCGGATGGTGGGTTCAGTGGGGCGCATTGATCAGCAGCATCTGCGAACGGGTGCCCTGCGTGATGATGAGTGGTCGCGTTTAACTGAGGCCGTTGAAAAGCTCTCAAAGGCCAATATATTTATTGATGAAACCCCTGCCTTAAATCCAGCCGAGTTGCGGGCCCGTGCCAGACGGCAATCCAGGCAATGTGGAAAATTAGGTTTGATTGTTGTTGATTATTTGCAATTGATGAGTGGCAGTGGATCATCCGAAGAAAATCGTGCGACTGAAATTGGCGAGATTTCGCGTGGTTTGAAGGCGTTAGCCAAAGAGTTACAGTGCCCTGTGATTGCTCTGTCTCAGCTTAATCGCAGTGTCGAAACGCGTACGGATAAGCGGCCCATGATGAGTGACCTTAGAGAGTCTGGCGCGATTGAGCAAGATGCCGACGTGATTATGTTTATCTACCGAGACGAGTACTACAACAAGGATTCAAAAGAACCTGGAGTGGCAGAAGTTATCATTGGCAAACAGCGTAATGGCCCTGTAGGCACGGTGCGCTTAACGTTCTTGAAGCCTTTGACCAAGTTCGATAATTTAGCCCCCGGCTATGGTGATGGTGGCTCGGCTTATTAAGTGAATTGCTGGGGTCAGCTTGCTTTGAATGACTGACCCAAAGCAAGCGAGTGGTTTATTTACTTGAATAAATCTTTGAGCCTATCGGTCCAGCCTTTGGTGGTGGGCGAATGACGGTCTCCGGCATTGCGGAATGATTCATCCAGCTCACGCAGTAAATTCCGTTGATGATCAGTTAATTTAATGGGCGTTTCTACCGAGATGTGGCAATAAAGATCGCCGGGGTAACTGGAGCGTAAACCTTTGATCCCTTTTCCGCGCAGACGGAAGGTTTTTCCGTGTTGGGTACCCTCGGGGATGTCGATTTCAGCAGTGCCATCAAGGGTGGGAACTTTGGTGGTGCCGCCGATAGCTGCTGTGGTCAGTGAAATGGGGATGGTGCAATGAAGATCATCATTTTCACGTTCAAAAATATCGTGCTTTTTGATATGTATTTCCAGGAATAGATCGCCAGAAGGGCCACCATTGACACCCTGGTCACCATTACCAGTGGATCGTATGCGTACTCCATCACTGATACCGGCAGGGATATCGACCTTGAGTGATTTGGATTTTTTTACCTTGCCTGCTCCGCTGCAAATAATGCAGGGGTTGGGGATAATTTTACCGGTACCTTGGCAATGAGGGCAGGTTTGCTGAATGCTAAAGAAGCCTTGTCGTAAATGAATGGTTCCAGAGCCCTGACATGATGAACAGGTTTTAGCCGTTGTACCCGGTTTGGCACCGCTGCCCTGGCAAGTATCGCAACTTTCCCAACTAGGCACTCGGATTTGAGTTTGTTTGCCTTTGGCGGCCTCTTCTAGGGTGATTTCGATGGCGTAACTGATGTCATTACCTCGGTACACTTGCCTGCCTTGGGCATTGCGTCGGCCCCCGCCCCCTTGCGCGCCAAAAATATCCCCAAAAATATCCCCGAAGGCTTCCGCAAATCCACCAAAGCCTTCAGCTCCGCCTGCACCGCCCATGTTAGGATCAACACCCGCATGACCATGTTGGTCATAGGCTGCTCGTTTTTGTGCATCAGAGAGAATTTCGTACGCTTCTTTGGTTTCTTTGAATTTTTCTTCAGCCTTTTGCGCCGAGTCGCCTTGGTTGCGATCGGGGTGATACTTCATGGCTAATTTGCGATAAGCCTTTTTAATGTCATCATCACTTGCATTCCGGGGAACTCCTAGAACATCATAAAAGTCACGCTTAGCCATGGGTACTGTTTTCTTTGAGCATGATTAATAAAAATCAGCAGCAACCCTGATGTGATTACTGCTGGATAGAAAAAAAGCGGTCAAGAACGTATCAATAGCTTATTTCTTGACTTCCGTAAAATCGGCATCAATGATGTCATCGGTTGCATTTGCTGACTTGGATTCTTTGTTACCAGCAGAACCTGCAGCAGCGCCAGCACCTGGGAATCCCCCTTGCTCAGCTTGAGCCGCTAAGGTCTCGGCAATGCTTTCAGCGGCTTTCATTAACGCTTCAGACTTGGAGTTGATCTGTTCTACGCTTTCACCTTTGATGGCTTCAGCGAGTTCTTTTTGCGCATTTTGGATGTTCTTTTTGATTTCAGGATCGACTTTATCTCCCATTTCTTCCAATGACTTTTCTACGCTATGTTGCATTGCTTCGGCAGTATTGCGAGCATGTACGAGTTCAAGCTTCTTTTTGTCTTCTTCGGCATTGAGCTCAGCGTCCTTAACCATGTTCTGAATTTCTTCTTCAGACAGGCCAGAGTTGGCTTTGATAGTGATTTTGTTTTCTTTGCCAGTACCTTTGTCTTTGGCGTTGACGTGCAAAATACCATTGGCATCAATGTCAAAAGTGACCTCAATTTGAGGCGTGCCACGACGAGCTGGAGGAATACCCTCGAGGTTGAACTCACCGAGGCTTTTATTACCCGCTGCCATTTCACGTTCACCTTGAAAAACTTTGATGGTTACGGCGGGTTGGTTGTCATCGGCGGTGGAAAACACTTGGCTAAACTTGGTCGGTATGGTCGTGTTTTTCTTGATCATTTTGGTCATCACACCGCCCATGGTTTCGATACCCAATGACAAGGGTGTGACATCCAATAACAATACGTCTTTACGGTCGCCTGATAGCACCTGACCTTGCACCGCTGCGCCCACTGCTACAGCTTCATCAGGGTTGACGTCTTTACGTGGGTCTTTACCAAAAAATTCTTTGACCTTTTCTTGAACCTTGGGCATACGGGTCATGCCGCCGACTAAAATCACATCGTCAATATCAGCCACTTGTACGCCAGCATCTTTAATGGCCATGCGACAAGGGGCAATCGTGCGTTCAATTAATTCATCCACCAAGCTTTCTAGTTTGGCACGGGTGAGCTTGATGTTGAGGTGCTTAGGCCCTGAAGCATCAGCTGTGATATAGGGTAAGTTCACATCCGTAGCGGGGGAGCTAGAGAGCTCAATCTTGGCCTTTTCAGCGGCTTCTTTAAGTCGTTGTAGAGCCAAGACATCTTTGGTTAGGTCAACGCCTTGTTCTTTCTTGAACTCGGCAATGATGTGATCGATAATGCGCTGGTCAAAGTCTTCACCGCCTAGAAATGTATCGCCATTGGTCGACAGAACTTCGAATTGTTTTTCGCCATCAACATCCGCAATTTCAATAATGGAAATATCAAAGGTGCCACCACCTAAGTCGTAAACGGCAATTTTGCGGTCGCCTTTACCGGCTTTATCCAAACCAAATGCCAGCGCTGCTGCGGTGGGCTCATTGATGATGCGTTTGACATCGAGGCCCGCAATACGTCCGGCATCTTTGGTGGCTTGGCGTTGGCTATCGTTAAAGTAGGCAGGAACCGTGATCACGGCTTCAGTCACTTCTTCGCCCAGATAGTCTTCTGCCGTTTTTTTCATCTTGCGCAGGACTTCTGCGCTGATCTGCGGAGGAGCTAATTTTTTGCCTCGAACCTCAACCCAAGCATCGCCGTTGTCGGCGGCTGCAATGGTGTAAGGCATGAGATCAATGTCTTTTTGCACTTCTTTTTCGGCAAATTTACGACCGATAAGGCGTTTGACTGCATAGAGCGTATTTCTGGGGTTGGTAACCGCTTGGCGCTTAGCCGATGCACCGACTAGAATTTCGCCATCTTCTTGGTAGGCAATGATAGAGGGCGTGGTACGCGCGCCTTCACTATTTTCAATCACTTTGGTGGTGTTACCTTCCATCACCGCCACACATGAATTGGTGGTGCCGAGGTCAATGCCGATAATTTTTCCCATGGAGTGCTCCTGATTAAATGTTGATTGTTCTGAATGGTGGGGGCTATGGCCCGAATTTCAAGGTGTATTGAAAACTCAAAGTTTAAACTGGTTGACTAGCGTGGTGCCGTGACTGTAACCAAGGCTGGGCGCAATACACGGTCGGCGATGAGGTAGCCTTTTTGTAAAACGGAAACTACCGTGTTGGGTTCTTGCTCGGCACTTACTACGCTGATGGCCTGATGCTGGTGTGGGTCAAAACGACTACCCGCCTCAGGTTGTATGAGTAGCACTTTATTACGTTCTAGCGCAGCAGCTAATTGCGAAAGTGTTGCGGTGACACCGGCTAACACTTGCTCAGTGGTCGCGTTAGGAGTTGCTAACGCAGCTTCGAGGCTATCTTTGACAGGGAGTAAGCTTTCAGCGAAGCTTTCAATGGCAAATTTACGGGCTTTGGAAATATCTTCATCGGCCCGCCGGCGCGCATTTTCAGCTTCGGCCTTGGCGCGTAAATACGCGTCTGAGACTTCAGTATGGCGTTTTTGTAAATCGGCTAACTGATCTTCCAATCCAAGCGCAGTCTCTGTTGCCTGCGGCGCGGTATCAAGCTCTTCGGATGAAGGTGGGGTGTGGGGTTGTTGAGATTCGTCGGGATGATTCATGGTGTATAAATTGATTAACTGATATAGTAGATGAGTGCCTTTGCTCCATTTTCAAGGCCTGTCGGTAAAAATTTTTTACTTTGATGCGCCCATTGTGATGGCACGCTGACGTTGCTGCAGTCGGTCTTGATGAAGAGCCTGAACACTTTCCGCATCAGCTCCCCATCCTTGGAGATGCTGTTGGGCGATTTGCCCAAGGGCAGTTATCCAAGGTCGGTTGTCATTGAGGCAAGGGATATACTGAAAATGCTGGCCACCCGCTTGTAAGAAGGCTTCGCGCGCTTCCATGTTGATTTCCTCTAGAGTTTCTAGGCAATCCGAGGTAAAGCCGGGGCACATCACATCTACTGATTTCACGCCTGATTGGGCCCATTCCACTAAGGTGGGTTCGGTATACGGCCCCAACCACTTGGCTTTGCCAAAGCGGCTTTGAAAAGTAACCTGAACTCGGCTGGGATCAATAGCTAATGCCTGAGTTAATAAACGCGCAGTTTTATGGCATTCACAGTGATAAGGGTCACCAAGGTGCAGCGACCGTTCCGGTACGCCATGGAAACTCAGGAGCAAGCGCTCTGCTGCACCATGGGTATTCCAATGCTGGCGGACGGATTCAGCGAGAGCCTGAATATAAGCAGGGTGATCGTGATAATGGTTGATGAATCGCATTTCAGGAATGCGTCTTTGTTGGGCAGCCCATTTCATCACAACATCTATCACACTGCCGGTCGTGGCCGATGCATATTGGGGATATAGAGGTAAAAAAAGTATTTTTTCGATTCCCTCTTTTTTTAGTTTATCCAGGACAAACATTAACGACGGATTGCCATAGCGCATGGCGTAGGCGGTATGCACGACCATACCCATGTGCTCTAGTTGAGATTGCAAATGTTGTTGTTGCTTGCGTGTCCAAATAGCGAGCGGAGAGCCCTCAGGTTGCCAAATGCTGGCGTATTTAGCAGCTGACTTAGCGGGTCGTATACGCAAAATAATGCCATGCAAAATCATCAACCATAAAAGTCGCGGGATTTCTACTACCCGAGGGTCGCTGAGGAATTCAGCTAAGTAACGGCGCAAAGCAGAAGCTGTAGGCGCATCGGGCGTGCCGAGGTTGATCAACAACACACCGATACGAGCTGCACTCCCATGTTGAAAAGCCGGTTCACAAGCCAAAGTCATTCATTACCTCAAGAAGTCAGCAGTTAGCGCTTATCCAAATAAGTGCGTAATTTTTCGGCACGGCTGGGGTGTTTGAGTTTGCGAATGGCTTTGGACTCAATTTGACGTATGCGTTCACGTGTCACATCCAGTTGTTTGCCGACTTCTTCAAGCGTATGGTCATTTTGCATTTCAATGCCATAGCGCATGCGTAGCACTTTTGCCTCTCTTGGTGTTAGGCCATCCAGAATATCTTTGACCGCATCGCGCAAGCCGCCTTGCATGGCGGCTTCCATAGGAGCCACGTGAAGTGAGTCTTCAATGAAGTCGCCTAAATGAGAGTCTTCATCATCACCAATTGGCGTTTCCATGGAAATGGGCTCTTTGGCTATTTTCATGATTTTCCGGATCTTGTCTTCGGGAATTTCCATTTTCGCCGCCAATACAGTCGCATCCGGTTCATAGCCAAACTCTTGAAGGTGTTGGCGTGAAATCCGGTTCATTTTGTTGATGGTTTCAATCATATGAACTGGAATTCGAATGGTGCGGGCTTGATCTGCAATCGAGCGCGTGATGGCTTGGCGTATCCACCAAGTCGCATAGGTGGAGAATTTGTAACCGCGACGATATTCAAATTTATCCACGGCTTTCATAAGGCCGATGTTGCCTTCTTGGATTAAATCTAAAAATTGAAGGCCGCGATTGGTGTATTTTTTGGCAATAGAAATCACCAGGCGTAAATTGGCCTCGATCATTTCTTTTTTGGCATCGCGACTGGCGCGCTCGCCGGCATTCATTTGCTTGTTGATCTCTTTGAGGTCATTCAAGGGAACGACCGCATTGGCTTGTAAATCAATTAATTTTTGTTGAAATTCTTGGAATGCAGGTAGATGCCTGCCCAAAACCGCAGAATAAGGCTTACCAGCTGAGGCTTCTTTGAGCACCCATTGACTGTTGAGAATATTGGGTGGGAAGTGGTTGATGAAGTATTCTTGCGACATGCCGCATTTTTCAACGGCAATTTTGCGAAGCTCGCGTTCACAGCGGCGTATGTCTTCAACTTGATTGCGCAGAATATTGCATAAACGCTCAATGGTTTTAACCGTGAAGCGTATGTTCATGATGACATTGCTGACACCATTTTGGGCTTTTTTGTAGGAATTCGAATTGTAACCGTCGCGTTCATAAGCCTTGCGCATTTTGTCAAACTGCTGATGCAGGTCAGCAAAGCGCAACAATGCGGCGTTTTTGAGTTCTTCCAGTTTTTTGGTTAGGGCTTTAGAGCCGCCCAGGCCATCCTCATCCTCATCCTCATCTTCATCATCGAACTCATCAAAGTCTTCTTCAGCCACATAGTCATCAGCTTCATCTTCGGCAACGAAACCATCCACCACATCAGAGATGGGTACAGCACCTTCTTCAATTTGTTTGGCTAAGGAAAGTATCTCAGCAATGGTGGTGGGGGATGCCGAAATAGCTAACATCATGGCCTGAAGCCCGCCTTCAATGCGTTTGGCAATCTCGATTTCGCCCTCACGTGTGAGTAATTCAACGGTTCCCATTTCTCGCATGTACATTCGTACCGGATCAGTGGTGCGGCCAAACTCAGAGTCAACCGTTGACAATGCCGCTTCTGCGGCTTCTTCGGCCTCTTCATCGCTAGCACCCGTGGTACTGCCGCCCTCAATTAGAATCAAGGCTGCATCGGGGGCTTGATCATAAACGGCAATCCCCATATCCTTAAGCATGGATGTAATGGCATCTAAGATGTCGGGTTCAATCAGCTTCTCAGGTAGGTGATCACTGATTTTTTGATGCGTTAGATACCCATCTTTAACACCCATTTTGATCAGGGTTCTGAGCTCCAAGCGGCGCTTGACTTTTTCCTCTTCCGTCAATGCTGTTTCATCCAGTCCAAATTCACGCATCAGCGCACGTTCTTTGGCGCGACTGACTTTCATGCGAAGGGGTTTGGTTTTGGTGCCCGTCGTGGGGGTGCTTTCTTCAATGGTTTCGAGTTCTACTTCCGGCTCGAGGCCTAGGTCCTCTTCTTCTAAAACGAGCTTCGGTTCAGGTGCGGTGTTTTTTTTGATTTTGATCGCGGGGGTGACTTTACTCGATTCGGACTCTCGGTCAATGACTAAATCATCCTTGGTTTTAGCGACTTTTGATTGGGCGGCTTTGCTGGTGGTGGTTTTGACTTTAGTCTCGGTTTCGGACTGAGTTGCCTTTTTCGCTTTGCCGGTGGTGGTGGAAACTTTTTTCTTGGCTGTCATGGTTGTCCTTGATCAAGATGAACGGTCGAATCTAGGGCTACATGCGTCCGATAAAAAGACGCGTAGAGATCCCATCGCAAAGACCAATATTGCATGAGCTAATACAATGGCATTGTTGGCTAAGGTGGGGTGCTTTTAAAATACTCCAAGTGCGCAACAAGAGTTATTTAATGGTTGAAGAAGGATTATACCATTGAAAAAATTTTCATGGTATGTTATGAAGGTGTGTCCATTCCTAAACACAAGTACTTCAAGGCCAAGTATTCGTCTAGCCCATAGCGAGACCCCTCACGACCTAAACCGGATTGCTTGATGCCGCCAAAGGGGGCCTCCGTCGCGGATATGAGGCCAGTGTTGATGCCCACCATCCCATACTCTAGTGCCTCGGCAACGCGATAGATGCGTGAGATATCTCGGCTAAAAATATAGCTGGCTAAACCATACTCTGTGTTGTTTGCCAAAGTAATGGCATCTTGCTCTGAGTCAAAACGCATCAGCGGTGCGACCGGACCAAACGTTTCTTCTTGAGTGCATCGCATTTGAGGGGTAACATTCGTAAGTACCGTTGGGGCATATAAGCGGGGGCCCAAGACCTTGCCTCCTGTGATCACATGCGCTCCGTGCGCAACAGCATCGGCCACATGGGCTTGAACTTTGGTCATGGCCTCATCGTTAATAAGGGGGCCAATGGTGTTGTTGGGGTGAAAGCCACTGCCCACGCAAAGGGATTGGGCTTTGGTAGCCAGTTTTTGGGCAAAAGCTTCGTAGATGCTGGCTTGTACCAAAAATCGATTCGTGCACACACACGTTTGCCCTGCATTGCGATATTTGCTCCGAATGGCCCCCTCAACGGCTTGATCGAGGTCAGCATCATCAAAGACCAAGAAGGGCGCATTGCCACCCAGTTCAAGGCTGAGTTTTTTGATGGTCGGGGCGCATTGCTGCATGAGTATGCGCCCCACTTCAGTCGAGCCTGTAAACGACATATGCCGAACGATGGGCGATGCACTCAATACTTGCCCAACCATAGGGGATTGAATGCGACTGGCCGTAATCACATTTAATACCCCTGGGGGGAATCCCGCACGGGCAGCTAATTCAGCACAGGCTAAAGCGGTTAGCGGTGTTTGCTCGGCGGGTTTAAGAACTACTGTGCATCCAGCTGCCAAGGCTGGCGCCACCTTGCGCGTGATCATAGCCAATGGAAAGTTCCAGGGTGTGATGGCAGCACAAACTCCGATGCTTTGTTTGATCACCATTAATCGCTTGAGTGGATCAGTAGAAGGGATGGTTTCACCGTAAATGCGTTTGGCTTCCTCGGCGAACCATTCGATAAATGAGGCGGCATACTTGACCTCGCCCTCCGCTTCCGCCAGGGGTTTGCCTTGTTCGGATGTGATGATGAGAGCTAGATCACTGGCGTGATGTTGCAGCAGTTCAAACCAACGCAGCAAGAGTTTGGCTCTATGTTGGGATGTGGTTTGGCGCCAAGAGTGCCAGGCGCTGTGTGCCGCTTGTATGGCACATTCGGTTTGTTCGGCTGAGGCATCGACGACTTGTGCAATCCGGTATGATGTGGCGGGGTCATGCACATCAAAATGGTTGGTGGCTTCATCCACCCATTGCCCATTGATAAACAAGTGCGTGCGTAGTAGCGAGGAATCGAGCAGCAGATCAAGAGGATTGAGGGGGTGGGCGGTATTTAAATCCGTTGAAGTGTGATTCATGATGAAATAAGCATGGAGTTAAAGGATAATTTAACCTTAAGAGACTCCTATTTTCAATATCAGGAAAGATTAATCCGATGAAAGCTGCTGAGATACGCCAAGCCTTTCTCAATTTTTTTGAGTCTAAAGGTCACACCATTGTTTCTTCCAGTCCTGTGGTTCCAACAGATGATCCTACCTTGTTGTTTACCAATGCTGGGATGAATCAATTCAAAGATGTTTTCTTGGGGTTCGACAAAAGGCCTTACACCCGTGCTACCACCGCGCAAAAATGTATCCGAGCTGGCGGCAAACACAATGATCTTGAAAATGTAGGTTATACGGCGCGACACCATACCTTTTTTGAAATGTTAGGCAATTTCAGCTTTGGCGATTATTTCAAGCGCGATGCCATCAGCTACGCATGGGAATTACTCACTGAAGTATTTAAGTTGCCTAAAGAAAAACTATGGGTCACTGTTTATGCCGAAGATGACGATGCCTACCATATTTGGCATCAGCAAGTGGGAGTGCCGGCGCAACGCATTATTCGAATCGGTGACAACAAAGGTGGGCGCTATCAATCCGATAATTTTTGGATGATGGGCGACACAGGGCCATGCGGGCCTTGTACTGAAATTTTTTATGACCATGGCCCCGACATTCCGGGCGGCCCACCCGGCAGCCCCGATGAAGACGGCGACCGATTCATTGAAATCTGGAACAACGTTTTCATGCAGTTCAATCGCACCGATGACGGCGTGATGCACCCATTACCCAAACCCAGCGTTGATACTGGCATGGGCCTTGAGCGCATTGCGGCGGTTTTGCAGCATGTGCACAGCAATTATGAAATTGACATCTTTGCCCATTTGTTGCGTGCGGCCAAACAAGCCGTGGATGCCGCCGGTGCTGGTGACTGTGCCCCTGATTCTCCCTCTTTGAAGGTGATTGCCGACCACATCCGCGCCTGTGCGTTCACCGTGGTCGATGGGGTTATTCCGGGCAACGAGGGCCGTGGCTACGTGTTGCGTCGTATTGCACGGCGTGCCATTCGGCATGGCTATAAGCTTGGTGCGCGCAGGCCCTTTTTCTATCAGTTGGTGGCCGCTTTAGATGTTGAAATGGGTCAAGCTTATCCAGAATTGCGCCAACAATGTGCGCGTGTCACGGATGTATTGAAGCAAGAAGAAGAGCGCTTTTTTCAAACCATTGCCAATGGCATGGATATTTTGGAATCTGCTTTGGCCAATAGCCATCAAGTGTTGAATGGCGAAACGGCTTTTAAATTGCATGACACCTACGGTTTTCCGCTGGATCTCACTGCCGATGTATGCCGCGAGCGTGGGATGGCAGTTGATGAGCAAGCCTTTGAAGCCGCCATGCAGCAGCAGCGCGAGCAAGCGCGCGCAGCTGGTAAGTTCAAAATGCAACAGGGCTTGGTGTACAACGGCACGGAAACTACTTTTCATGGCTACGAACATTTGGTGTGTGAACACAGCCAGGTCACGGCCTTATATATCGACGGGTCTCCCGTGCAGCAGGCCCATGCCGGCGATGATGTGGTAGTGGTGCTGAATCACACACCGTTTTATGCCGAAAGCGGGGGGCAAGCGGGCGATGCCGGTGAGTTGCGCAGTGCTGCTGCCTGGATGGTGGTAGAAGACACGCTCAAAATTCAAGCATCGGTGTTTGGGCATCATGGCCGTATTCGCGAAGGCCGCATTGCCATTGGCGATGTGCTCACCGCCCGAGTCGATGCCGTGCGTCGGGCTGCCACGGTACGCAACCACAGCGCCACACACCTTATGCACAAAGCACTGCGAGAAGTTTTAGGTGCGCACGTGCAGCAAAAAGGCAGCTTGGTCACACACGAACGCACGCGTTTTGACTTTGCCCACACCGAACCACTGACCACGGCCCAAATGGCTCAAGTTGAAGCCATTGTGAACGCTGAAATTTTGGTCAATGTGCCAGCGCAGGCTGAAGTCATGAAATTAGAAGAAGCTCAACGTTCTGGTGCCATGATGCTGTTTGGCGAAAAGTATGGTGAGAGCGTGCGTGTGCTGAGCATTGGCAGCAGCAAAGAATTGTGCGGTGGTACCCATGTACAACGCACTGGCGATATTGGTTTGTTCAAACTGGTGGCTGAAAGTGGCGTGGCAGCGGGTATTCGACGGGTTGAAGCTATTACCGGACAAGCTGCGGTGCAGTATTTGCAGCAGTTGGAATGGAGTTTGGGGCAAGCCGCAGGGTTGCTTAAAGTAACACCTTTGGATGTTCCCCAGCGTATCCAAGGTCTGCAAGAACAAATGCGCGCACTGGAAAAAGAAGCTGCAGCCTTAAAAGGCCGCTTAGCATCGGCGCAAGGCGACGAACTTTTGTCACAGGCCACCACTGTTGGCGAGGTGCAGGTATTGGCTGCACAACTGGAGGGTGCCGACGCCAAAGCCCTTCGTGAAACCTTAGACAAGCTCAAAGACAAGCTCAAAACCGCCGTGGTGGTATTGGCCAGTGTGGAGGGCGGAAAAGTACAATTGGTCGCGGGTGTCACTGCCAACACCATAAACCGTGTCAAGGCCGGTGAGTTGGTGAACTTTGTGGCGCAGCAAGTGGGGGGGAAGGGCGGTGGTAAGCCCGATATGGCTATGGCGGGTGGCACCGACCCATCGAATTTAGCAGCAGCATTGGCTTCTGTTACAGGCTGGGTCACTGAAAAATTGGCATAAGCTTTTTTTCGTTGGATACTCCAATGGGCTCATGCTCAAAGGGGCTTAAAGGCTGGGTTTGCGGTTGCGGCGCACCATGAATCGGGCTGGGTCAGTGGCATCTGCCAAATCGCCTTCAATGGGCATCGGTGATCCCGTCACACAGGCGGCTAAAAGTTCCCCCAGCAAAGGGGCCCAGGTGATGCCGCGTGAACCCAAGCCTGCGCACATAAATAAGCCCCTTTGACGCGGCACATCCCGCAGTCGGAGGGCATTTTGGTTCCAAGCCAAAGGCACAGCCCCCACAAGAGGCAGGCGGTCTTCGGTTCGGAAGCGCCACGCAACCCGCCCACTCAAACTGGTTTCGTGTGCTGAAATGCGCGAACCCGTCAGAGCATTGAAACGGTCTAAATTAAACGCATGGTCAGCCATGCGTACCAATGGGTCGGCATCATTGGTTTGCGAAGTGGCTCCGCACAACACATCACCTGAATTCAGTGTGAGTGCATACCCCAAACCCATCAAAGGCAGTTTAGGGGAGTGCAGGTGTGGCGTATGGGCTGCTATTAGCGTGATTTGCCCTCGCTCTTGTTCCACCGGCCATGGCCCTGAAGGTAAGTACTGAACCACGGCCTGAGCCTGACAAAGCACTACCACATCGGCACAGGCCAGCGTGTTGCCCTGCGCATCTTGAGCCAGCCATTGTTCGCGGCCATTTCTTTCAACTGCAATCACTTGCTGCACTTGCACGTTAAGCTCAAGCGTAATGGCCGATTGTTGCAGCCAATAATCAACCAAGTGACGAGGGGATAACCAACCCCCTTGTGTGAATAGCCAAGCGCTATGAGAAAGCGGCAAGGCAGATAAATCGCTGGCCTGCTCAGGGGAACAAGCTTGCAAATATTCCATTGGTATTTGTTGTCGATCAAGATGGCCTTGAAGGGTTTGTGCTGAGGTGGCGTGGGTATGTAGGCGCAATAAGCCATCTATTCGGCCTTCAATAAGCCCTTCTTGAATTAAGGGTGCATAAGTGCGTGCTGCTAGCAGGGCAGCGGACCGGTGCAAACGGGCGTGGGGGCCATCTTCAGCGTGAAACACCCCATGAAAAAGCCCTGCGCGATTGCCTGAAGCCCCCGCTGCGGGCTGCCCCGCTTGTTCAAGGACCGTGCAATGCACCCCTTGCGCAGCCAGTGCACTGGCACATGCAGCACCTGCCAAACCGGCGCCAATAATCAGCGCGTGACGGGTTTGCGGCAAATGAAACGATGGGGGTGAGCGTCGAGTTTCTTGTGGCTGATAGCGTGCTGTGATCATGTCACGTTTGCCGCCAAAGCCAGCCACTTTGCGCACTTCAAAACCGGCAGTGGTTAATCCGTTGCGAACATCCCGCGCCGCACTCCAAGTGGCCGCTGTGGCATCAGGCGCAGCCAAGCGCCCTATGGCTTTAAACACCTCGGGTGCCCACATGTCAGGGTTGCGAGCAGGTGCAAAGCCGTCCAGATAAAACGCATGCGCTTTCAGCCTTAAGCCTTTCAGCGCCTGTCGTACATCGGACAGCGCTAAAACCAATTTCACCTTGCCGTGATCAAAAAACAAGGTATGCGTACCTTGAATCAGAGGAGGCCAAGCTTGTACCAATTCAGTTGCCAGCGCTTGTAAATCGGGTTCAGTGGCTAAGGCTTGCCATGCTTGAAGTAAGTCAAGGCGCCGCAGTGGATGTTTTTCAATCGAAACAAACCAAAGTTGTTGGCTTCGTTGTGGGTCTGAGCGCCAGGCTTGCCAGGTGCTGAGAAAATTCAACCCTAGGCCAAAGCCAGTTTCTAGTACGACAAAGTGGGGTTGGTTTTGCCAGCGTGCGGGTAAACCATTGCCCCCAAGAAACACGTGACGTGATTGTGCAAGGCCACCCTGGCGAGGGTGATAGACATCACCGAATGCGGGTGCCCTTGGCGTGCCTTCCTCAGTGTATTCAACAAGGGCAGGAATCACGCCAACCGGCTAACAGCAAAAGAGAGGTGATTCATGAAGAATGCACCGAAGTTAAAAATTTAAACGCGCTTCTTGTACTCGTGAGTGCGAGTGTCAATTTCAATGCGATCGCCATCTTCAACGAATAGGGGAACCGATATTTCGAAGCCAGTGCCCACCAAGCGAGCGGGTTTCATGACTTTGCCAGATGTATCGCCCTTTACGGCAGGCTCAGTGTTGATTTGACGCACGACGGTGGTGGGCATTTCAACGGAAATGGCTTTGCCGTCATAAAAAGTGACTTCTACAGGCATGGAGTCTTCGAGATACTCAATGGCATCACCCATGTTTTCGGCTTCAACCTCATACTGGTTGTACTCCGTATCCATAAAAACGTACATCGGGTCGGCAAAGTAGGTGTAGGTGCATTCTTTTTTATCAAGGATGATTTGATCCATTTTGTCGTCGGCCTTGAATACAACCTCAGTACCGCCGCCATTGAGCAAGTTCTTCATTTTCATGCGTACGGTGGCAGCGCCGCGGCCACCACGGCTGTATTCGGTTTTGAGGACAACCATGGGTTCTTTGCCTTGCATGATGACATTGCCGGCACGAATTTCTTGAGCGATTTTCATAAGTTGATTAAAAGGGTTGGTGTAGGAAACGCCAGGGGCATCCATCGAATGCGCTGAATTCTGACTGTATTTCGTATTGTAAGCTGAGTGGCCGTTAATCTGAACCTCAACATGACCGTTTTCGCGGGTCAAGATGACGTATAACTCAGCAATCAGGGTGATAATATTGGCTTTCGGTTTTAAGGCAATTAGAGGATTATGACTAACAATTTATTGATACCGGCCACCATTCTGACGGGTTTTTTGGGTTCGGGTAAAACCACTTTACTCAAGCGATTGCTCTCGGAAGTGCATGGGCAAAAAATCGCTGTGATTGAAAATGAGTTCGGTGAAGAAAACATAGACAACGAAATTTTGGTTGCCAATACACAAGAGCAGATCATCCAAATGAGCAATGGTTGCGTGTGTTGCACCATTCGCGAGGATTTGCGGACTACCCTGGCCGAATTGGCACAAAGAAGGCGTCGTGGCGAACTGGCATTTGACCGAGTGGTCATTGAAACAACAGGGCTGGCCGATACGGGGCCGGTTGCGCAAACCTTTTTTATGGATGATGAGGTGGCGGAAAATTATGTCTTGGATTCGGTTTTAACTTTGGTCGATGCCAAGCATGCTCAGCAGCAACTCGACACAAGGCAAGAAGCTCGGCGTCAAGTGGGTTTTGCTGACCAGATTTTTTTGAGTAAAACGGATTTGGTTTCCGAGGCAGAAGTTGAGGGTTTGATTCATCGTTTGCGCCACATGAATCCGCGTGCGCCGATTAGTCGTGTGCATTTTGGCGAGGCGCCCTTAGCCCAGATATTGGATTTAAGGGGTTTCAACCTCAACGCTAAATTAGAAATTGCCCCCGATTTTTTGAAGCAAGATGCCGCGCATTCTCATGCTGAGCATCACCATCATCATCACGGCGAAAACTGCAATCATCCGCACCACCACCATCATGATGATGACGTGAAGTCATTTGTATTTCGATCGGAGCGTCCGTTTGATGCACAGAAACTAGAAGACTTTCTGTCTTCCATAGTGCAGGTTTGGGGCCCTAAATTATTGCGCTACAAGGGCGTATTACATATGAAGGGGCAAGACAAGCGTGTTATTTTCCAGGGCGTACATCAATTGATGGGCTCTGATCTGGGTCCCAAGTGGCAGATCGGGGAAAAGAAGCACAGCAAAATGGTATTCATCGGGATTGATTTGCCCCAAGCCATTTTGGAGCAAGGCCTAAATCAGTGTTTGAATTGATTGTCGATGATATTGCGCAATGGAGGGCGTAAAGTGAAATATTATTCTAAATCAGTGTAAAAAATGGCACAATCCAAACTGTTTTGATTTAGACTTTTTAATATGAATGAATTGGTAGAATCCCGAGGATCAGCTTTTAGAACAACGGTCGATTTTCATGGGGCTCGTCGCTCCTCAAGGCCCCCTGCTCCGCCTAAAACAGTCGCTTTGGTAGACTGGTCTTTTTGGTGTTGGTTACATCCTCAGTTAACTGAATCGGTTCCTAATCCTGTCTCTGAAGAGGGCGATGGCAAGAGTGTCGAAGTCGCTGCTTCAAAGCTAGC
>JAUMCS010000043.1:0-16704 GCA_032122355.1 Burkholderiaceae bacterium | reverse complement strand
CATGAGAGTGCCGTAAATCATGACCAAACCGCCAAAGCGCTCTTGTGGCGGATCCCAAACCGAGGAAGTTAAAAAGCCTAGCCCAAATTCTTTAAAAGCAGGTAAAGCTCCATCAATCAGCGAAATAATAATCGCCAACAGTAACAGTAGTGTCGTCCATGCTGCAGCATGAGCTAAAAAGGCAAATACACGATCTGGCCAACGCGACAAGGTTACGCGCCGATAGGCATCTAGTGGATTTTGGCTGGACACACAGTCTGAAGTCATTGGATTAGAAGTTGAGTAAGTATTGGACATATCAGTTTCTGTGTGCCATTTTAAGGTTTAAAAGAGCCTTTAATTATTTATAAGCGATGGCTTTTCCAGCTGAGTCTTTGAGTTGCGCATCCCAATGCTTGCGCACCAAATCTTTCACAGATGCTGACAAAGGAACATAGTCAAGTTCATCAGCTGCCGCATCTCCACCACGATAAGCCCAGTCAAAAAACTTCAATACTTGAGCCGCATTCGCTGCGTTATCTTGTGACTTATGCATCAAAATATAGGTGGGGTTGGTGATAGGCCACGCTGTTTTACCCGGTTGATCTGTGGTAATTTGGTAAAACGTTTTGTTCCAATTGGCGCCATCAGCAGCCGCCTTGAAATTGGTATCAGAAGGCTCAACAAATTGGCCATCACGGTTTTGCAACAGTGTGTAGGTCAGTTTATTTTGTTTGACGTAAGCATATTCCAAGTAACCAATTGAATTGGGCAGTTTTTGCACAAAGGCTGCTACACCTTCATTCCCCTTACCGCCAGCGCTTTCGGGCCAATTAACTGCGGTACCCTCACCCACTTTCGCTTTCCACTCCGCATTGACTTTGGATAAGTAATTAGTGAAAACAAACGTGGTTCCCGAGCCATCAGAGCGACGAACCACTGAAATAGCCTCAGCAGGCAGTGGCAGTGTGGGGTTGAGTGCCTTCAATGCTGGGTCATTCCAGTTTTTGATTTTTCCAAGGTAAATGTCACCCAGTACCTGACCGGTAAGCTTTATTTGACCTGGCTTGATATCTTTGATATTGACAACCGGTACAACACCACCAATCACCGTAGGAAATTGCACTAATCCGTCAGCCTGCAGATCTTCATCTTTCAGGGGCATATCTGAAGCCCCAAAATCTACGGTTTTACCTTTGATTTGCTTGATACCTGCACCGGAACCCACTGATTGATAGTTAATACGCACGCCGGTTGCTTTGTTGTATGAATCAGCCCATTTGGCATATAAGGGCGCAGGAAAAGTAGCGCCTGCACCCGTTACATTTTGCGCAAAAGCTGCACCCGGCAACAACACCGCAGCCAGCACCAATCGACGAGAAACGCTATAAATCATGTCAAAGCTCCTGTGAATGATAAGAAACAGAAAGCACTATAGGCAATCAATATGACAAATGTGTGACAGCACTCTAGATTTTTATACTCTAAGATTGGCTATCATTGAGTTGTGCCTGAACCAATTGATCACACAAAGCATGCGCCCTCACATCATCTGGGCACTCTACCATGATGCGCACAACAGGCTCGGTGCCCGAAGGTCGTATCAAAATACGCCCATCATCACCTAATTCTTTCTGAACACTTTCAACCGCATCCGATAACTTAGGGCCTTGCTGCCACTTTTTGCCTTGGGCCAATCGTACGCTTTTCATTGCCTGAGGGAATAAACGCACTTCACTTAATATTTCAGAAAGGGGCTTGTTCATGCGCTGTATGGCTTGCAAAACTTGCAAAGCACTAATAATGCCATCACCGGTGGTGTGGCGGTCAATAGCTAGCAAATGTCCGGAGCTTTCTCCGCCCAAACACCAGTTGCGCTGAATCAATTCTTCAAGTACGTAGCGATCACCCACCTTCGCACGCACCAAAGCTATATTTTTACGTTTAAAAGCCTGTTCAACGCCCAAATTGGTCATGAGTGTACCAACTACCCCATGCACTTCCTCTCCTTGAGCTAATCGGTCTGCGGCTAAGGCATACAAAAGCTCATCTCCGTTATACAGGCGTGATTGCGCATCAATCCACTGCAATCGATCCGCATCACCATCGAGTGCGAGGCCATAATCGGCACCCAACTGCAGCACGGCTTGTTGTAGAGCTGCCGGAGCCGTTGCACCCACACCCGCGTTGATATTCAAGCCATCGGGCGCACAACCTATGACTTCGACATCAGCACCCAACTCATGAAATACTGCCGGCGCAACATGATAGGCCGCGCCATGGGCTGCATCAATCACCAGTTTTAAGCCTTTCAAGGAAAGATCGGCATCAAATGTCGATTTGCAAAATTCAATATAGCGCCCTGCTGCATCATCTATCCGTCGGGTTTTACCCAACTCGCTTGATGCCACCCAATTGGCGGGCTTGGCAAGTTCAGCCTCGACCAATAGTTCCCAGGCATCGGGTAATTTAGCCCCTTTGGCTGAAAAGAACTTGACTCCATTATCATCAAATGGATTATGAGAGGCACTGATCACTACGCCTAAATCTTGTCGCAGCGCGCGCGTGAGATAAGCAATACCCGGGGTTGGTAAGGGGCCCGTGAGTAACACATCCACACCTGCGGAGTTAAATCCGGCTTCGAGTGACGACTCAATCATGTAGCCCGATATGCGAGTATCTTTACCAATAATCACCGTTGGGCGTGCTTGCTGCGCTTTGAGTACACGCCCCACGGCGTGACCTAAACGCAGCATAAAATCAGGGGTAATAGGCAATAGCCCTACTTTTCCACGTATGCCATCAGTACCAAAAAATTGTCTACTCAATTTAACTACTCCATTCATTCACTGATCAATTTCAGGCTTTATGTAACAGGCCTGGCTGCAGCCCATACTTTTAGCGCATCCACTGTCGCCGCGACA
Organism: Burkholderiaceae bacterium; assembly: GCA_032122355.1. GTDB lineage: Bacteria > Pseudomonadota > Gammaproteobacteria > Burkholderiales > Burkholderiaceae_C > RFTU01. The sequence goes on along the minus strand of JAUMCS010000043.1, from coordinate 13,801 downwards.
TCATGCACGCGAATAATGCTTGCCCCGCGCTCAGCAGCCAAAACCGCCACTGAAACACTGGCAGCCAGGCGATCACTCACGGCCCTACCCGTAATCACACCCAATGTAGATTTGCGTGACCAACCGACCAGCAAGGGGTAACCTGCTGATAGCAGTTCAGATTGCCTTTGCAGCAAGTTCCAATTCTGGGCTGGGGTTTTTCCAAACCCGATACCCGGGTCTAGCACTAGGCGTTGGGGTTGGATACCTGCATTCAAACAAGCTTCTGTGCGCTCCTCCAGAAACTGCTTGACATTACCCAACACATCACTTTGAGATACTTGCTGTTGCATCGTGACGGGCACACCCTGCATATGCATCAAACATATACCTGCCTGACCATGACTGGCTAAAACATGCAGAGCACCCTCATCTTGAAGCGCCTGAACATCATTGATGATGTCAACACCCAAATCAAGCACTGCTTTCATGGTCGTGGTATGGCGTGTATCCACCGAGATAGGCACACCCCATTTCACCAGCTCTTGAACCACGGGCAGGATGCGCTGTAACTCTTGCTCTGTACCCACAACGCTAGAGCCCGGGCGGGTTGACTCTCCCCCGATGTCTAAGATATCAGCACCCTCATGGATCAATTGCTCAGCATGGCGCAGCGCAGCTTGACAATCGTAGGCAGCCCCTGCATCCGAAAATGAATCAGGCGTGACATTAACAATGCCCATGACTTTGGGCAAGGCCAAATCTATTTGAAATCGAGTTGTATGCCAACGCATATAAAAACGGAGCCTCGCGGCTCCGCATTGAACCCTGCTACAACTCAGTTAGGCCACTGTAGGGGCAGAAGACTCTGCTGCAGGAGGTGCTGCCTCAGAAGGCGGTGATGACTTCGATGAGTCTGACGAATTCCAATCCTTAGGCGGACGTGGCGGCTTATCAGACATGATGTCATCAATTTGATCGGCATCAATGGTTTCCCACTCAAGTAATGCCTTGGCCATCGCATGCATTTTGGCTTGATTATTTTCAATCAAGGTGCGAGCTACAGCATACTGCGCGTCAATAATTCGGCGTACTTCTGCATCCACTTTTTGCATGGTGGCTTCTGACATCGAAGTGGTTTTGGTCACTGATCGACCCAAAAATACCTCGCCTTCGTTTTCCGCGTAAACCATGGGGCCCAGCTCTTGCGTCATGCCATAACGAGTCACCATATCGCGCGCAATTTGTGTGGCACGCTCAAAGTCATTCGATGCGCCGGTGGTCATTTGGTTCATGAAAACTTCTTCTGCGATGCGACCACCAAACAGCACACTGATCGTAGAGAGCATTCGCTCCTTATCCATACTGTATCGATCACCCTCAGGTAATTGCATGGTCACACCCAGTGCACGCCCACGAGGGATCACTGTCACCTTATGCACTGGGTCGGTTTTAGGTAATAAACGTGCAACCAGTGCATGCCCCGCTTCATGGTAGGCGGTATTGCGCCTTTCTTCTTCGGGCATGACCATCGACTTGCGCTCGGGGCCCATCATGATTTTGTCTTTGGCTTTTTCAAAGTCTGCCATTTCAACTACGCGGGCACTGCGTCGCGCCGCAAACAAGGCTGCCTCGTTCACCAAATTAGCTAAGTCTGCACCCGAAAACCCGGGGGTGCCGCGCGCCAGAATATCTGCTTTGATGTCTTGACCCACGGGTACCTTGCGCATATGCACATTCAAAATTTGTTCACGCCCACGGACATCAGGCAATGTCACATAAACTTGCCGATCAAAACGTCCCGGACGCAATAATGCGGGGTCAAGAATATCCGGACGATTGGTCGCGGCCATCACTATCACGCCTAGGTTGGTTTCAAACCCGTCCATTTCAACCAGCATTTGGTTGAGGGTTTGTTCACGCTCATCATTGCCACCACCTAGGCCTGCACCACGATGACGTCCCACTGCGTCGATTTCATCCACAAATATGATGCAGGGGGCGTTTTTCTTGGCTTGCTCAAACATGTCTCGAACACGAGCCGCGCCCACACCCACAAACATTTCCACGAAATCAGAGCCTGAAATGGTGAAAAAAGGCACCTTGGCTTCGCCAGCAATCGCTTTTGCCAACAAGGTTTTCCCCGTACCTGGAGGCCCCACGAGCAGCACGCCCCTAGGAATGCGGCCACCCAATTTTTGAAATTTCTGCGTGTCTTTCAAGAAATCTACCAATTCCTTGACTTCCTCTTTGGCCTCGTCACAACCGGCGACATCAGCAAATGTGATGGCATTACTGGCCTCGTCTAGCATACGCGCTTTGCTTTTACCAAAGCTAAAAGCGCCGCCTTTGCCCCCGCCTTGCATTTGGCGCATGAAGTAGATCCAAACCCCAATCAACAGCAACATGGGGCCCCAACTGACCAAAATATTCATGATCAAGGATGGCTCTTCACGGGGTTTGACATCAAACTGTACGCCACTATTACGTAAATCGCCAATCAAACCACGATCTAGGTAAGTGGCGTTGCTGCGAATACGGCGATCATCTGTGGTGATAGCAATGATTTCAGTACCACCCGCACCTGACTCTTGTAGGGTGACTTGACGTATACGCTTAGCTTGGACTTCATCTAAAAAATCTGAATACGCCACGAGAGTACCCGACGACGAGCCTTTTTCAAACTGACGAAATACCGTAAACAGCACTAAACCGATTACGATCCACACACCAGCTTTTGAAAACCATTGATTGTTCACCAGAACTCCTTTGTTAGCTAACGGCATTAACCCAATGCCAATACCGCTGCCTAGTCTGTATTGATATGAGGTTCATTTTATAAGACGCAAGTCTTTTTTGCAGAAGTTTTTTAAATGCACCTAAACTTTGTAGCGTAATCCGATTCCGACTAGGAAAGTTTCTGAAGATCGATCCCGCGAGGCCTTGGGTTTGATTTTTTTCACCACTTTGAAATTCGCCTTAAAAAGCTCTACCAATTGACTGTAGCCACTGCCATGAAAGGCCTTACATACCAAACCGCCATCTGGGCGCAGATGTTTTTGTGAAAATTCAATGGCCAATTCAATGAGGTGAGCAACCCGCGCACTATCCGAGGATTCAATACCTGACAAATTGGGCGCCATATCTGAAACCACGAGGTTCACCCTTTGCCCCGCCAGTATTTGCTCTAGCGCAGCCAGCACGAGATCATCGCGAAAATCGCCTTGCATGTATTCGACCCCTTCAATAGCTTCCATAGGAAGCAAATCTAAGGCGATAATACGACCATTGAGCTCACCAACTGCTGCGCCACCCGCCCCTGCTTCTTTGGGGGCAAAGCGCCGCCGTAGGTATTGGCTCCAAGCCCCCGGCGCAGACCCTAGGTCTACCACCACTTGCCCGGGATGAATCAACCCTAAAGCCTCATCGATTTCTTTGAGCTTGTACGCGGCACGGGCGCGATAACCTTCACGCTGTGCCATTTTGACGTAAGGGTCTTGGATGTGATCTGCCAACCACGCCTTATTGACTTTCTTACTTTTCGTTTTAATTTTCATATTGCACCGATAATATACCTATGACTATGATTCAACTCACCCCTGCCCAGCGCAAAGTGCACCGCTCAGCGGCTCATCACCTAGACCCCGTTGTCATGATAGGCAATGGTGGGCTGACCCCTGCGGTTGTGCGAGAAATTGAGGCTGCACTCAACGCCCATGGCTTGATCAAAATTCGTGTTTTCTCTGATGACCGAGCATTGCGCGAAACCATGCTTCTATCCTTGGCTGACCAGCTCAAAGCGGCCCCCATACAACACATCGGAAAACTGTTGGTTTTATGGCGGCCACTACCCTACAGACCCAAAGCCATTGTTGAAGACCGCATGCCAGGCCCTCGACAGGTCAAAATTTTAAAATTCAGCAAAAGCGGCAACCATCGACCCCAAGTTAAAAAAGTGAAGGTCATGGGCAACGAACGGGTCACAGCGGGAGGGCTGATCAAAAGGGCGCGTAAGCGCCCCAGTAGCGTTAAAAAAACCTCGGATTAGATATAACGCACATCGATAATTTCATAGCTTCGGTTGCCGCCCGGAGCTTGAACCTCAGCCACATCCCCCACCTCTTTGCCTATCAAGGCACGTGCGATGGGTGATTTCACAGAAACCAAACCTAGCTTGAGATCGGCTTCGTCCTCACCCACAATTTGGTAGGTGACGGTGTTGCCATTGGTTTCATCCTCAAGGTCAACTGTGGCACCGAAAACAACGCGGCCATCTGCATCTAAGGTTGAGGGATCAATGATTTGAGCAGCTGAGAGCTTGGCTTCCACCTCAAGAATACGCCCCTCAATAAAGCCTTGCCTATCCTTGGCGGCATCGTATTCAGCGTTTTCTGACAAATCACCTTGGGCACGCGCCTCGGCAATGGCTTGAATCACAGCATGGCGCTCAACCGATTTCAATTGATGCAACTCTGCTTTGAGCTTTTCAGCTCCACGCTTGGTTAATGGTATGGTACTCATTTCAAACTTCTCAATACTTTCAGTGCAGTTGACGATGCAGTTCTTGCAACGACATCACAGTTAAATCATCTTCGTGCTTGAGGGCCTCGGTAGCAGCCTCACAGCCCGCCATGGTGGTGTAGTAACTGACACGGTTGGCCAAAGCGGCCGTGCGTATGTAACGCGAATCGGCGATGGCCGTTCGGGTTTCATCGACCGTAGTGTAAACCAATTGAATTTCACCCGCTTTGATCATGTCGGCTATGTGGGGGCGACCTTCTTTGATTTTATTCACCACCGTAACAGGTATGCCTGATTCCGCAATAGCCGCAGCCGTACCTTTGGTGGCCACAATAGCAAAGCCCAACTGATGCAGATCTGCTGCGACATTGACTGCGCGTTGTTTATCGCCGTGTTTGACTGATATAACCACTGCACCCTTGTGCGGTAGCCTAGAGCCTGCGCCGAGCTGGCTTTTCAGCATCGCTTCGGCAAATGTAGCTCCCACACCCATGACTTCACCCGTTGATCGCATCTCAGGACCCAAAATGGGGTCAACCCCCGGAAACTTATTGAATGGGAAAACCGCTTCCTTGACCGTAAAGTAAGGCGGAATGATTTCATGCGGGGGCACACCACCTAAGCCTTTTTGGGTAGTCAAAAGCTGACCAGCCATACAACGTGCCGCAATTTTAGCTAATGATTGTCCCGTGGCTTTACTCACGTAGGGCACGGTTCGAGAGGCTCTGGGATTGACTTCTAGGACATACACCACCGATTCAGCGCCCTGCCCTTGAATGGCAAACTGCACATTCATCAAACCCACCACACCTAATGCCTTCGCCATTAAAGCAGTTTGGCGGCGCAATTCATTTTGCAATTCTGAGCTGAGCGAATAGGGTGGCAAGGAGCACGCCGAGTCACCGGAGTGTACTCCAGCTTGCTCTATGTGCTCCATAATGCCACCGATCATCACTTCTTGACCATCACAAATGCAGTCAACATCCACTTCAACAGCATCATCTAAAAAGCGATCTAGCAAAACGGGTGATTTCTCGGAAACACGTACCGCCTCACGCATATAGCGCTCTAAATCCTTATCGCCATGAACAATTTCCATGGCTCGGCCGCCCAAGACATAACTGGGCCGGACCACTAAGGGGTAACCAATTTCTTGCGCCAGTTGTAAGGCCGATTCTTCTGTACGAGCGGTTCGATTAGGAGGTTGCTTCAAGCCCAATTTATGCAGCAATTGCTGAAAACGTTCACGGTCTTCGGCGATGTCAATCGAGTCAGGTGACGTACCGATGATAGGTACGCCATTGGCCTCAAGATCTAAGGCAAGCTTCAGGGGCGTTTGACCACCATATTGCACAATCACACCCACGGGTTTTTCTTTGTGCACAATTTCAAGTACGTCTTCAAGCGTAACCGGCTCAAAGTATAAACGGTCGGAAGTATCGTAATCGGTAGAAACCGTTTCAGGGTTGCAATTCACCATGATGGTTTCATAGCCATCTTCACGCATGGCCAATGCGGCGTGAACACAGCAATAATCAAACTCAATGCCTTGCCCAATTCGGTTGGGACCACCGCCCAACACCATGATTTTTTTGCGATTCGATGGCTCGGCTTCGCACTCGTCATCGTAGGTGGAATACATGTAAGCGGTTTGTGTGGCAAACTCAGCCGCACACGTATCAACCCGCTTGTAAACGGGCCTGACACCACAAGCATGACGCGCTTGGCGCACCTCGTGTTGATTTGTTCCGAGTAACTGTGCTAAGCGCCGATCTGAGAAACCTTTTTGTTTGACATAGCGCCACTTATCTGCATTGAAATCAGACAGCGCAGTGGACTTAATGGTTTGCTCGGTGTGAATCAAATCTTGTATTTGTGCCAAGAACCAAGGGTCGATGGAGGTTTCTTGAAACACTTCATCCAAACTCATGCCCAAACGGAATGCATCGGCCAGGAACAAAATACGCTCAGGGCCCGGTTCTCCCATTTCTTGCCGTATTTCTTCCATATCGGTGCTGCGCTCGGTCATGCCATCGATACCCGTTTCAAGGCCACGCAAGGCTTTCTGGAAAGATTCTTGGAAGGTACGCCCCATGGCCATGACTTCACCCACTGATTTCATTTGGGTGGTCAGGCGCGAATCGGCTTCACGGAATTTTTCAAATGCAAAGCGAGGGATTTTGGTGACCACGTAATCAATGGATGGCTCGAATGATGCGGGGGTGATGCCACCTGTAATATCATTGGTGAGTTCATCCAGGGTGTAACCCACTGCCAACTTGGCGGCTATTTTGGCAATGGGAAAGCCGGTTGCCTTAGAGGCTAATGCCGACGAACGCGAGACACGCGGGTTCATTTCAATAACAATCATGCGCCCATTTTTGGGGTTGATTGAGAATTGCACATTAGAGCCACCCGTATCCACACCAATTTCACGCAAAATCGCGATAGAAGCATTGCGTAAAAGCTGATATTCGCGGTCGGTCAGGGTTTGCGAAGGTGCTACCGTAATGGAGTCGCCCGTGTGTATACCCATGGGGTCTAGGTTTTCAATTGAGCAAACGATAATGCAGTTGTCGGCACGATCACGCACCACTTCCATTTCGTATTCTTTCCAACCAATCAAGCTTTCCTCGATTAAAAGCTCATTAGTGGGCGATAAGTCAATGCCACGTTTACAAATCTCTTCAAACTCTTCGGGGTTGTAAGCTATACCGCCGCCCGTTCCGCCCAGGGTAAATGAGGGTCGGATGACCATCGGAAAGCCACTGCCGCCGACTTCAGCTGCAATGCGCTTTTGCACTGCCCAGGCTTCTTCCAGCGTGTGAGCGATGCCTGATTTCGCCGAATCAAGGCCGATTTTGGTCATGGCATCTTTAAACTTCAGACGGTCTTCAGCCTTTTCAATGGCGTGCTCATTGGCACCTATCATCTCCACCTCATAGCGTGTTAAAACACCCTGACGCGCCAAGTCTAAGGCGCAGTTCAGGGCAGTTTGACCGCCCATGGTGGGCAATAAAGCCATACGTTCATGGGGGTGATCGGCGCGCTCTTTGGCAATGATGCGTTCAACCACCTGCCAAGTAATCGGCTCAATATAAGTGGCATCCGCCATGCCAGGGTCGGTCATGATGGTGGCAGGGTTAGAGTTCACCAACACCACACGATAGCCCTCCTCACGCAGGGCTTTACAGGCTTGTGCGCCGGAATAATCAAACTCACAGGCTTGACCAATGATGATCGGGCCCGCACCTATGATGAGTACACTTTGTATGTCTGTGCGCTTGGGCATATTATTTTTTCTCCATTAAGGCCACAAAGCGGTCAAATAGATAGCCTATGTCATGGGGCCCGGGTGATGCTTCAGGGTGACCTTGAAAACAAAAAGCGGGTTTGTCGGTTCTGGCCAAGCCTTGCAGCGTGCCATCAAACAAACTGACATGCGTAGGCTTGAGATAAGGGGGTAATGACTGCATATCCACCGCAAAACCATGGTTTTGACTGGTGATGGATACACGGCCCGATTCCAAATTCTTGACAGGATGGTTAGCCCCATGGTGGCCAAACTTCATTTTGAATGTACGCGCACCACTGGCCAAGGCCATGATTTGATGCCCCAAACAAATGCCAAACGTAGGCAAGCCCGATTCCATCAGGGTTTTGGCTGCATCAATGGCATATTGGCATGGCTCGGGGTCACCCGGGCCATTGCTAAAAAACACCCCATCGGGTTGGTAGGTCAGCACCACAGAAGCTGGGGTTTTGGCCGGTACAACGGTGATTTTGCAACCACGCGAAGCCAGCATACGCAAGATATTGCGTTTGACCCCAAAATCATAAGCCACCACATGAAAGCGGGGTTGATTTTGTGGCTGAAAACCAGGCTGACCTTGTGCGGCGGTCAGTGACCATTCGCCTTCAGTCCAGGTGTAGGGCTGACTGACACTAACTTCCTGTGCCAAATCCAGGCCTGCCATGGGCTGCGCCCCACGGGCACGATCAATGGCTTGTTGTATTTGGCTTTGGCCGATCACAGCACCCTCAGGGAAGGTAGCGATGCAAGCATTTTGAGCACCGGTGGTGCGCAAATGGCGCGTGAGCTTACGAGTGTCAACCCCAGCAATCGCGACAGTTCCCTGAGCAACAAGATAGCTGGAGAGGGTTTGCGTTTGACGAAAATTGGAGGAACGCAGGGGCAAGTTTTTGATGACCAGACCAGCCGCATAGTTTCTGGCTGATTCGAGGTCTTGTTCATTGACACCGGTATTACCGATGTGTGGGTAAGTGAGGGTAACAATTTGCCGGCAGTAGCTGGGGTCCGTCAATATTTCTTGGTAACCCGTGAGCGAAGTATTAAAAACCACTTCACCCACTGTAGCGCCAGTTGCGCCAATGGAATGACCAAAAAACACGGTACCGTCTGCAAGGGCTAGTATGGCTGGAGGCAAGACAGGCAACAAAGAAAACTCCTATGAGGTGAGGGGCTGTTTCAAGTTAAACCCTCGAATTATAACCCAGCTAGGTAACTACCCCGCTTCCTCACCAATAAACCCTCCACTCTGATGACTCCACAACCGAGCATAAAGCCCGCCTTTAGCCAATAGCTGTGAGTGAGTTCCTTCTTCCACAATTTCGCCTTGATCCATCACCACCAAGCGATCCATCGCGGCAATAGTGGATAAACGATGCGCAATCGCCACCACCGTTTTGCCTTCCATCAGCCGATACAGGCTGTCTTGAATCACCGACTCCACTTCTGAATCTAAAGCGCTGGTGGCTTCATCTAGCAACAATATGGGTGCATCTTTGAGCATCACCCTGGCTATCGCTATCCTTTGCCGCTGCCCGCCTGATAGCTTCACGCCACGCTCACCTACGTGCGCATCGTAGCCTGTGCGCCCCATCGCATCGGTCAGCTGCAAAATAAAATCATGTGCCTGCGCCCGCTGTGATGCGGCTTGCATTTCGGCCTCAGTCGCATCGGGCCGGCCATACACAATGTTGTCACGCACCGAGCGGTGCAGTAAAGAGGTATCTTGCGTCACCATACCCACCGCAGCACGAAGGCTGTTTTGAGTCACTTGCGCAATGTTTTGCCCATTCACCCGAATACATCCGTGTTGCAAATCATAAAAGCGCAGCAATAAATTCACTAGTGTGCTTTTGCCCGCACCCGAGCGCCCTACCAAACCAATTTTTTCACCTGCCTTGATATGCAAAGAAACATTTTTTAAAACAGGGCGTAACTTCTGCTCGGGCTCAATCGCATCACCCGACGGAGCCTTAGAGGGATAATAAAAACTCACATCTTCAAATCGAATATCTGCCTGCCTGACCTGCAAAGCCTGCGCTTGCGGCGCATCCACCACCGAATGCGTACTGCTGAGCGTAGTGATGCCATCTTGCACTGTACCAATATGCTCAAACAATGCGGCAAATTCCCACATAATCCAATGCGAAATGCCATTTAAACGCAAAGCCATGGCCGTGACCGCGGCCACGGCCCCTGCCCCCACCCGGCCCTTAGACCACCACCACAAAGCCATACCCGTACTGCTTAAAATCAGCAGCATACTAAGAATATGAATGCACAGCTGTACCCATGAAATCAAGCGCATTTGGGCATGAACCGTTTGCATAAATTCAGACATCGCACCCCGAGCGTAATCCGCTTCGCGCCGGCCATGCGAAAACAATTTCACCGTGGTGATATTGGTGTAAGCATCGGTAATGCGCCCGACCATCAGTGAGCGCGCATCCGCCTGCGATTTACCCACCCGCGCCAACTGCGGCACAAACCAGCGCAATACCAAGGCATACAGGCTCACCCAAACTGCAAACGGAACCAAAACAGCCCAACCAAAGCCACCCAAAACACTGGCCATGGTGATGAAATACACACTCACAAACACCATGATGTCAGCCACAATCAGCCAACAATCGCGCACGGCCAATGCAGTTTGCATCACCTTGGTGGCTACGCGGCCCGCAAATTCATCTTGATAAAAGGCCATGCTTTGATCAAGCATGTGGCGATGGAAATTCCAACGCAGGCGCATGGGGAAATTACCGGCCAAGGTTTGATGCTTGACCAAGGTTTGCAACCACACCACTAAGGGGCTACACAAAACAATACCCGCCACTGTGAGTAAAGACGTTTGGTGATGTGTCCACCATAGATGTAGAGGGGTATTGCTCAGTGAATCCACCATGCGCCCCAAAACAGCGTAAAGAGTGGCCTCAAACGCCGCAATCATGGCGGTGAGCACGGTCATGAGCAATATGTAGCCCCGTATACCCTCGCTGCAAGCCCACAAAAATGCAATAAAACCCTTGGGCGGCGCGGCGGTAGGCTCAGCGGGATAAGGGCGAATCAAACCTTCAAAAAATTTCAGCATATGGCCACCCAGGTAATTATTTGCGTGCATGGATTACAATACTTGATAGTGTGCCATTTCAACATAAACGCTCATCCATGACCTTTCAAATTCAAATTCAACCCGCAAACCTCCATTATGAAGTAGAACGGGAAGAAACTTTGCTTGCCGCGGCCATACGCCAAGGCATTACCCTGCCCTACGGCTGCCGCGACGGCGCTTGTGGCTCATGCAAAAGCCGCTTAATCGAAGGCCGTGTGATACATGGTGCCCACCAATTGTCGGCACTATCGGCTGAAGAAGAAGAGGCTGGCATCATACTCACTTGCTGCGCCACACCCCAAACCGATTGCGTTGTTGAAGCCAGAGGGGCCACTGGTGCAGGTACGTTTCAGGTACTCAAAATGCCGGCCCGTGTCAGCAGCTTAACGAAGGCGGCACCGGATGTCATGATCATGCGTCTGCAGTTACCCGCCAACGCATCGTTTCGCTTTAAGGCCGGCCAGTACATTGATTTTCTGTTGCGCGATGGCTCACGCCGCAGCTACAGCATGGCCAATGCACCGTTGATGAATGGCCCTACCGACCAAATCGAATTGCATTTGCGCCATATGAATGGTGGTAACTTCACAGAAACTGTATTTACCACCATGAAAGAAAAAGATATTTTGCGCGTAGAAGGCCCTTTTGGAAGCTTCTACTTGCGTGAAGAAACTGAAAAACCCATGATTTTATTGGCCTCAGGCACGGGTTTTGCTCCGCTTAAAGCCCTTATCGAAGACATGAAGGCCAAGAACATTCAACGCCCCAGCACACTGTATTGGGGCTGCCGTACAAAGCCCGATTTGTATATGCATGAGTGGGCACTAGAAGCCGCACAAAGCCTGCCCTGGCTGACGTACATTCCGGTGTTAAGTGAGCCCGATGCCGACTGGAATGGCCGCAGCGGCTTGGTGCATGAAGCTGTGCTGGCAGATAAGCCCGATTTAAACGCATACGAGGTCTATGCTTGTGGTGCTCCTGTGATGGTGCAGTCTGCACTGCAAACCTTTACCACCCTTGCAGGCCTGCCCGCCGAGGCGTTTTTCTCGGATGCCTTTACTTCAGCAGCCGATAAATTAAAAGCCAGTGCTTCGTCAGTTGCTTAGCAAAGCTCGTTGGCTCCTCAGCTTGATGCTGGGTTTTATAGGGCTGCTATTACTGATATTGCTGGCCTTGCCCATGCTGGGTGTGGCGGGGGCTTGGTTAATTCCCTCTGCCAGTTCTTGGGCATCTTTCATTCACTTAGGCCAAACGGTCATGCCACAGTACCTGGCTCAATCGGCTCTTTTGGCCGTGGGCGTGGGGGTGGGTGTCATATTATTAGGTGCGGGGGCGGCAGCCACCGTAACGCTATTTGAGTTTCCGCTGCGCCGGCATTTTGAATGGCTTTTATTACTGCCACTGGCCATGCCCGCCTATGTTCTTGCATACGCCTACACCGATGCACTGCAATACAGTGGGCCCATACAAACCACCCTTCGCCACATATTCGGGCTTAAAGGAGCCCTGTGGCCCGATGTTCGCAGCTTGCCTGCAGCCATTGTTCTTTTTGTTCTCACCCTGTACCCCTATGTGTATTTACTCACGCGGGCGGCACTGGCCGATCGAGGCGTTGAACTCATGGAAGCCGCTCGTTTACTGGGGGCGGGCTTTTGGCGCAGAGTGTTTGAAGTGGCTTTGCCCTTGGCACGTCCGGCCATTGCCGCAGGCTTGGCATTGGTGATGATGGAAACATTAGCCGATTACGGCGTAGGTGCATTTTTTGGTTTAAACACCTTTTCAACCGGTATTTTCAAGGCATGGTTGGTCCTGAATGATGTGCTGGCTGCAGCGCAACTGGCCAGTGTATTAATGCTGGTGGTGGGTTTGCTTTTGTGGCTTGAGCGGCGCGCGCAAAGGCGTATGCGTTTCACCAACACCCGCACGGGGCGTAAAACTGCCGCAGATTCACACCCGGTGCGCCTACAAAAAGGCTTAGCCATTTTTGCCTTCACTTTATGCGCCCTGCCCGTATGTATAGGGTTTGTTTTGCCAGTTCTATGGTTGGTGCGGCAAATTTGGCATGAAGCCACTTATTCTGAATTGCAATTACCACTCAAAGCTTTTGGCCAGTGGGCTTGGAATAGCTTTAGCCTGGCCGCTTTAGCCGCACTACTGGCTGCGATATTAGCCACGCTTTTGGCTTTTGGGCTACGTACTCAACATTGGGCTCAGGGCAAAATCCATTCAAAGTATACGAACCAAATGATGGTTGGCCTAGCACGCGTAGCTTCACTGAGTTATGCCATACCGGGCGGAATTATCGCGATTGGAATTTTGATTCCGCTAGGCATTTGGCAAAACCAATTTCCCCAATGGGGAATATCTGTTTGGGTGACCGGAAGCATTTCGGGGATGATTTATGCTTACTTGGTTCGCTTTTCAGCGGTAGCCGTTCAAACGATGGAAGCCGGATATGCTCAAATTTCCCCACACCTCGATGAAACCGCCCGCCTGTTGGGGCATAACCGCTGGCAATTACTCCCACGGGTTCATCTACCGTTGCTGCGCAAAAGTTTAGTGGCTGCCACCCTATTGGTATTCGTGGATGTCATGAAAGAACTACCTGCAACTCTGATATTACGGCCCTTTGGCAGCGATACGCTGGCAGTGATGGCTTACCAATTTGCCAGAGATGAACGGCTTGCTGAAGCAGCCTTACCCAGCATGGCTATTGTTTTGGTGGGTTTAATTCCCGTGTTGTTGCTTTCCAGAGCACTGCGCCCTACGCAATGTCAAACCAATTTAGAAATGTCCGCTATTTGCGCAAATTAGAAATGTCCTTTTTTAAAATGAGCGAAGCGATTAAAAGTACTCATTCTAAATGGATAGTGGGAGCCCCG
>JAUMCS010000042.1:0-17961 GCA_032122355.1 Burkholderiaceae bacterium | reverse complement strand
TTTACAGTTGTATTCATGTTCAAGGCGATGCGCCACCACCTCAAACTGCAATTGCCCCACCGCACCCAGCATCAACACAGAGCCTGCAGCAGGGCGGAACACTTGAATCGCACCTTCCTCACCCAATTGTTGTAATCCGGCCTTGAGCTGTTTGGTTTTCAGGGGGTCTGCTACTTCTACAGTTCGGAACATTTCTGGGGCAAAGAAGGGCAGTCCGGTGAACTGTAAGTTTTCGCCCTCGGTAAGGGTGTCGCCTAATTGCAAAACACCGTGGTTAGGAATACCGATGATATCGCCTGCATACGCTACTTCCAGCAATTCACGGCGTTGGCTTAAAAAGGTGACTACCGTGTTGGGGCGCAGTTCTTTACCTGAGCGTGCCACCTTCAGGCGCATCCCCCGTGTAAATTGACCCGAAGCCACGCGCACAAAGGCAATGCGGTCACGGTGGGCGGGGTCCATATTGGCTTGAATTTTGAATACCACGCCAGTGAACTTGCTTTCATCGGGAGCGATTTGGCGTTGCAATGCATGGCGCGGGCCCGGCGAGGGCGCTAAATCCACCAAGGCATCGAGCACTTCTTGCACACCAAAATTGTTAATGGCTGAGCCAAAAAACATCGGGGTTTGACGGCCCGCTAAAAATTCGTCTTCTTCAAAAGCGGGTGCGGCTTGTTGTAATAACTCCATTTCGCCCGCAGCTTGATCATAGGCTGCGCCAAACCGTTGGGCTAATTCGGGGTTGCTGAGGCCTTCAATCACTTCTTCATCACCGGCCACACGGTCAGCACCCGGGGTAAATACCCGCATTTGGTTTTTGCGTAAATCAAGCACACCGCCAAAAAATTTAGCCATACCCACGGGCCAGGTAAAAGGCACCACGGTCATGCCCAGTTCGCGCTCGATTTCATCCATCAAGGCCAATGGCTCTTGCACCTCACGGTCCATTTTGTTGACGAATGTCAGAATGGGGGTGTTGCGCGCTCGGCATACTTGCAGCAAGCGTCGGGTTTGCGGTTCAACGCCATTGGCTGCATCAATCACCATGAGTGCAGCATCCACGGCGGTGAGCACGCGGTAGGTGTCTTCAGAAAAGTCTTGGTGGCCCGGCGTGTCAAGGAGGTTGATGACGCAGTCACGGTATTCCATTTGCATCACCGAAGATGCTACCGAGATGCCCCGTTGCTTTTCAATTTCCATCCAGTCAGAAGTGGCATGGCGCGAAGCCTTGCGGGCTTTGACCGAGCCGGCAATTTGAATGGCCCCCGAAAATAAAAGCAGCTTTTCGGTGAGGGTGGTTTTACCCGCATCGGGGTGAGAAATAATGGCAAATGTGCGGCGGCGCCGAACTTGAGGTGTGATATCAGTCATCCCTCTATTATCGGTGTACCTGATCAATAATCCCACCCCCTAAGCAAACTTCGCCGTCATACATTACCACCGATTGCCCGGGTGTCACAGCCCATTGGGCTGAGTCAAACTGCACACTCATGCTGTCAGCCGATAGTTGTGCCACTGAGCAGGGGGCATCGGCTTGTCGGTAGCGGGTTTTGGCACTGTAGGCGCGTTGAATGTGTGGTGCTTGCGATGTCCAGCTCAGTTGCCCAGCGCTTAGGCCATGACTGAGCAAAGCAGGGTGATCATGGCCTTGTACGACCAGCAAGGTATTGCGGTCTAAATCTTTACCTGCCACAAACCAAGGCTCATGGTTACCGCTGCCGCGCGGTGCGCCTTTTTCCTTGATGCCACCAATATGCAAACCTTGGCGTTGTCCTAGGGTGTAAAAACTCAAACCCATGTGCTGCCCCAATCGGCGGCCTCGATCATCCACGATAGGCCCGGGTTGTGATTGCAGGTAGCGATTCAAAAACTCACGGAAAGGGCGCTCACCAATAAAGCATATGCCCGTAGAGTCTTTCTTTTTGGCATTGGGCAGGCCTATGTCAGCGGCAATTTGGCGCACTTGGGTTTTGGGCAGTTCACCCACCGGAAAAACCGTGCGTGCTAATTGGTGTTGCTGCAGGCGATGTAAAAAATAGCTTTGGTCTTTCAGGGGGTCGAGCCCCTTGAGCAATTCATATTGCTGTGAAGCTGAATTGAAGCGACAACGGGCATAGTGGCCGGTGGCAATTTTTTCAGCGCCTAAGGCAATGGCATGATCTAAAAATGCCTTGAATTTGATCTCGGCATTGCACAAGACATCGGGGTTAGGGGTGCGGCCTGCTTGGTATTCGCGTAAAAATTCCGCAAAAACCCGATCTTTGTATTCGGCTGCAAAGTTCACGTGCTCAATATCAATGCCAATCACATCCGCCACTGCCGCCGCATCTAGCCAGTCTTGGCGCGAGGTGCAGTGCTCGCTGTTGTCATCGTCTTCCCAGTTTTTCATGAATAAGCCCACGACCTCATGGCCTAGTTGCTTTAATAACCAGGCTGAAACGGCAGAATCAACGCCGCCTGAAAGGCCAATCACAATACGCGATGGGGAAGATGGTGTCAAGGTAGGTACTCGGGTTGTTGGAGTAAAGCATCGGCTGCTGCATAGCCCGATTTTAGCCCGTCTTCATGAAAACCATACCCCGCCCATGCACCCGCGTACCAAGTGCGTTGCTGGCCTTGAATGCTCGGGAGCTGTTGCTGTGCTTGAATGGCTGCTTGGTCAAACACGGGGTGGCTGTATGCAAATTCGGCCAAAATTTTATCCGGCGCAATAGGGCTAACGGGGTTGAGTGATTCTACAACCGGCGATACAAAGGGTAGGGGTTGCAAGCGGTTGAGCCAGTAATGCAAACACACCCGAGCCGATTCATGCGCGCTGTTGGCGGCGCGTTCGTAGTTCCAGGCGGCCCAAACGCTGCGCCGGCGCGGTAGCACAGAGGTATCGGTATGCAGCACGGCGCGATTGGGTTGGTAGGAAATCGCACCCAAAATGGCTTGTTCCGCGGGTGAGGGCTGGGCGAGCATTTGTAATGCTTGATCGGAGTGGGTGGCAACCACCACATGATCAAAACGCTCACTTCCTTCTGCGGTGTGCAGGGTTACACCTGCATCATCGCGGATAATTTGATGAACAGGGCAATTCAACCGTTTATCAGGTATCTGCTGAATAATTTTTTCAACATAGTGCCTGGCTCCGCCGCGCACGGTGTGCCATTGCGGGCGGTTGGTGATTTGCAATAGCCCGTGATTGTGGCAAAAGCGGATCATGGTGGCCACCGGAAATTTCAGCATTTGATCGGTGGGGCAGCTCCAAATGCAGCCAATCATGGGTAAAAAATACCAATTGCGGAAGGCTTTACCAAACCGATGTTGATCTAAAAAATCCTGCATGGATTGATTGAGCAATGCTTGTTGGTGGGCCGAATGTTGCGACTGATCAAGGTGCTTAACCAAGCCCGTGCATAAAGCATTAAAGCGCAGAATATCGCTGATCATGCCCCAAAATCGGGGGCTGATAAGGTTGCGTTTTTGGGCAAATAAGGTGCCCAAGTGGTTGCCACTCCACTCAAGTGCTTGAGGCCCTCGGGCTTGCGGCACTTGAACCGAGAAGGACATATCCGACGGTTCTGTTTCAATGGCCAGTTCGCTAAATAACTGGATCAATTGTGGGTAAGTGCGTTGGTTGTAAACCAAAAAACCCGTATCAACGCCGGCGGTGATGGGCTCTTTGTTTGCAGAAGGCAAAGTGACATCTACGGTGTGTGTATGCCCACCAAAGTAATCATTGGCCTCAAATAAGGTTATTTGTGCCTGGTGCCTCAGGCGATAAGCCGCAGCAAGCCCTGATATGCCTGAACCAATAACAGCAACCTTCATGGAGCATCCTTAAATCAACGGGGGAGAGCTTACATTGTAGTTTTACATACCGCCTCAGCGCCCTCATAGTCGGTTAATTTTGAATCATTGAATGTTTCGTATCACTAGCTTGCATAGATGTGCCTGCATATTGACTTAACCACTCCAACCATGCTGGCCACCATGATCCTTGGGCATGTTGGGCTTGGGCTTGCCATGTTTCAGGCTGTAAGTACTTCTCATGTGCGGGTGTGGTGCGTAACCAATATTGATTCGGGTTGCCTTCATAAGGCGGGTTGACCACACCAACATTATGACCCCGAGTGGTTAAACAGAAGGTGATATCCGTTTCCGTGAGTAGGTGTATTTTGAAAACAGAGTGCCATGGCACTACCGTATCCCACTCGGTGCCCAGAGCAAATATAGGGATTTTGATGTCCATCGGTACCACGGGTGTACCTAAAGCCTTGTAACGACCCTCTGCATAATCGTTATGCAAAAATAGTGATCGCAAGTATTCATGGAATTGCTGGTAGGGCATTCGTGTGGCATCGGCATTCCAAGCCATCAAATCGGTTACCACGGCATCACGCCCCATTAAATAATGATGTTGTAATCGTGACCAAACCATATCCCGCGAATTTAAAAGTGCGAATGCCCCTGCCATTTGCTTGCCATCTAAGTAGCCTGTGGTTGACATGAGGTCATCAATAAAGTCAAGCTGACTCTCGTCGATAAAAAGTGATAGATCACCAGGTTCGGTAAAGTCGACTTCAGCCGCCAACAGGGTTAGCGATTGCAGGCAATTTTGCTTTTGGCGTGATAACCAACTAGCGGCTATGGACAATAAAGTCCCACCTAAGCAATAGCCTACGCACTGGACGGGGCGGCCATGGAATTGATTCTGCATAAACTCAATCGCATCAAGGGGCCCATGGCGTAGGTAGTCATCCATACTCCATTGCCAATCATGAGCCTGAGGGTTGCGCCACGATATCATCAGCACCGTATGTCCGGCTTTCACCAAATACTGCACTAAGGAATTGTGTGGTGATAAATCCAAAATATAGTAGCGCATGATCCATGATGGGACAATCAATATCGGGTTGGCATAGACCTTGTCCGTTTGCGGAGCGTATTGAATCAATTCCATCCATTCGTTGGAAAAAACAACCGATCCTGGGGTGATGGCTACATTGACACCCGGCTGAAAATGCTCAGTGCCCGCTGGCGGTTTTTGCTGCCACAGTAGCTGCGTATCGCGCCAGCGCAATTGCATGCCACGGATTAAGCTGCTGCCCCCAGTTCGTAGCCATTCATCGGTGGCTTGCGGGTTAGTGCATAAAAAATTGGAGGGGGCCACCATATCAAGAAATTGGCGGGTAAAAAAATTCACCATTTTGGCGTGATGTGCAGTAACGCCTTCCACGCCACAAGTGGCGTTGTGCCACCATTGTTGGTAGAGCAGAAATCCTTGGTAAGTAACGTTATAAGGCCAGCGCTGCCATGAGCTACCAGAAAATCGTTTGTCTTGGGGTAGCGGTTCAATACATGGCTCAGTTTGAGTATTGATATTGCTGTTGTAGCAGTAAGTCACCCATTTATGCGTTTTGCGCCAGGCCTTAATCACCAGTTGCCACTGTTTGCCGGGTGAGCTTGCTAAGTGTATAGCCCAATCAGCGTAAGCGGTGGCCAATGCACTCGGTGACAAACCGAGTGTCATTTGAGCAATCTGAGCATGCCACAATCGGTCAATATTTAAGCACTGCTGTTCCCAATTGCTCGGAGAAAAGAATAAGGGGGATGATTTCATCCCCCTTTATAGATTTATTACTAGCGTGACACCCTGAGCAGCATCAAGCTTTGTGGCTAAGGCTTACTCGCTGCTTCTGCTGCGGGTTCGGTCGTGGCCGACGGGATTTCAAATAAAGAATTGATATCCTCAGTCGATGGATTATTTTCGTTCGCAGCATCCTCATTCATGTTCATGAGGTCTTCAGTCGCTTTATTCAAATCGAGTGCTTGTTCTTTATCCAAAAATGCCGTGACAGTTTCAGGAACGAAAATCACAATCACCACCAACAGCAATTGCATCACCACCCAGGGTATAGCGCCCATGTAAATATCTGAAGATTCTACTTTGGTGGGTATGGCTTTATTTTTGAATAAGGTATCGCTGATGCCGCGGAGATAAAACAGTGCAAAACCAAATGGAGGATGCATAAAGCTGGTTTGCATATTCACGCACAGCAGTACACCAAACCAAATTAAATCAATACCTAATTTGTCAGCCACGGGTGCTAGCAATGGGAGAATAATAAAGGCAATTTCAAAAAAGTCTAGGAAGAAGGCCAAGAAGAAAATAAAGATATTGACCGCCAGTAAAAAGCCTGTTTGTCCTCCGGGTAGGTGAGACAACATATGCTCAATCCAGATGCCGCCATCCACGCCTTGGAATACGATAGAAAACACACGCGATCCAATTAAAATGAATACCACCATGGCGGTTAGGCGCATGGTGTTGACCATAGCTTCTTTTAATAAACTCCAATTCAAGCTTCTGCTGAATGCGGCCAGTAATATTGCACCTACAGCACCCATAGCGCCAGCCTCGGTGGGGGTACAAATAGCGTGATCAATGCCAGGCAAGCCACCCATACTGCCTAGAACCGCAAAAATCAAGAAGGCAGATGGAATGATGCCGCGTAAGCATTTTTTCCAAAGCTGCCAGCCTTGCAATGTGCGGGCTTCTTTGGGGATGCTAGGCATGTAATCGGGTTTGATTCGTGATAATAGGAACGTGTAGAGTAAGAATAGCAATATTTGCAATATCGAGGGGCCCCATGCGCCTTTGTACATATCACCCACTGAACGGCCTAACTGATCAGCCATGACCACCAAAACCAGTGAGGGCGGAACCAGCTGCGTGATAGTACCTGAAGCCGCCAGTACACCCGTTGAATAGCGCATGTTGTAGCCCCAGCGCATCATCACAGGTAATGAGATCATAGCCATAGCAATCACTTGGCCTGCTACGGTACCTGTAATAGCGCCCAATATGAAGCCGACGATAATCACCGAATAACCCAAGCCACCACGTACCGTACCAAATAACTGCCCCATGGAATCGAGCATATCTTCAGCCAGGCCGCACTTTTCAAGAATACAACCCATTAAGGTGAAAAAAGGTATGGCCAGTAATAGCTCGTTAGACAATATCCCAAAAATATTGAGTGGTATGGTATGTAAAAATTCAGGCTGAAACCATCCCATTTCAACCGCATATAAGCCACAACCTAGTCCTAGTGCTGCCAGTGAAAATGCGACAGGAAAGCCTAGTAATAGTATGACAATAAGACCCGCAAACATGAGCGGGGCGAAATTTTCCATTTGCATAAAATTCCTCGTGTAAAGCGAAAGAGGATGGAATTACTGTAGTGGCCGTTCGTAGTGAAAATCAGCGTTGTAGAGGCGATTTAACCAAAGCACACGTTTGATAACTTCACTCAGACCTTGGAGTAAAACTAAACTAAACCCCAAGGGTAGCATGAGCATGGCTGGCCAACGAATGAGTCCGCCAGCATTGCTTGACATCTCGTGAGAGATGTACATTTTTACAAAAAAGGGCCATGAGAAATAAATCAGGGCAACCATGACTGGCGCCAAAAATAACAGAATACCGGCTAAATCCAGCAATGCCTGCCCTTTTCCAGAGAGTCTACTGTAAAGTAGGTCAACCCTCACATGCTCATTGACACGCAGAACCTGGGCAGCACCCAGCATGATGCATGCCGCAAATAAATACCACTGCACCTCTAGAAAGGCATTAGAGCTTAAGTCAAAAGCGTAGCGGACAATCGCATTGCCCGCACTGATTAAACAGGCTAAAAAAATGGCCCATTTAGCTATTTCACCAAAGCGATCATTGATGCTGTCAATGGCTTTGGCGATTTGAACAAAAAAAGAAACCATTTATAAACTGAAAAATGGGTTAATTGATGAGCAGTTATTAACGAATGAGTTCGTTAAGTTTGTCGGTTTTATCTTTCCACTCATCGGCATCAGGCAGTGCACCTTTGCGTTTGGTGATGCTCGGCCATTTTTTCGAGAGCTCGGCATTCAGTGCGATAAAGTGTTGTTGATCGCCAGGCACATCCTCTTCAGGAACGATAGCATTGACGGGGCATTCAGGAATACAAACAGCGCAATCGATGCATTCATCGGGATCAATGGTAAGGAAATTGGGCCCTTCACGGAAACAATCAACTGGACAAACATCTACACAATCGGTGTATTTGCAACGGATGCAGGATTCAAGAACAACGTGAGTCATGGCAGTTAAATAGTTTGAGTTAACGAATGAGTATAGGCGACTTTTTGCGTGTCGGCTATGGATGATTGTACGGATAAAGCGCTGATGGGTTCGGCACCCACCCCTACGGTGACAATACTGGGCCGACCAGCGTGTGATACACTGGCATCATGAAGTTGCTCTAGTGCGTGTTCAGAACAAATTTGATCGGTACAACCCGCTCTTGAAACAACGCAAGTTCGAGTATTGGGGGGCCAGCCAGCTTGCAACAAGCGCCTGGCCAGCGCACCTAATTGGCGGCCCGCCATATAAAAAACTTCGGTATCTGCGCTGCGGCTGTCGCGCAGGAGGGGCTCACCCGTAGGGCTGGTGGCTATGGCCGTGGTTAAGCTTACACTGCGGCCCCTTGCACGGCGTGTTAGTGGCCGCTGCATGGCGGCTGCAGCGGCAATGGCGGCGGTGACGCCGGGCACTACCTGCGTGGCAACCCCCGCATGAGAAAGGGTACTGAGCTCTTCTTCGAGGCGCCCAAAAATGCTGGCATCGCCCCCCTTGAGTCGCACCACTCGGTCATGGCTGTGGGCATACTTTAACAGTAGGGCATTGATGTGTGATTGTTTAACCGCGTCACAAAAACCCCGCTTGCCGACATCTACCCAAAGCGCTTGAGGGGCATAGGCTCGAAAGCCAGGGTCGGTTAAAGCATCAAACAATACCACATCCGCTTGCTGTAACAGGCTGTGGCCACGCAGGGTGATTAAATCAGCTGCGCCAGGGCCCGCACCAATAAAGCAAACGTAGCCCCAGCGGCTCATGTTAGGCGGCTCCGACCATCAAAGCACCACTGGTACGGTTCGATGTGGGGTCAACCAAAATCATTGCGCCGGCTATGCGGTTGGTGGCATAGGGTTGTATGGGCAGTGCTTGTTGCACATGAATTTGTACTTGCCCAATTTCATTCACAGCCAATTCATGAGCATCCACTTGCTCAAGGGTATGAATATCTAGGCGGTAATGTATGGCTGTGATCCGAGCCTGTACCCAGCGGTTGCCGTGGCGTAACCAGTATTTGCGACCCATGACAGCCGGCTCTGTGTCCAGCCAAGCCAAAGTGGCGCTAAATTGATCTTGCAGCTGTATTGATTTTGGTGAGTGTAACCAGTCACCGCGTGAAACATCCATTTGCCTATCCAGCACAACACCGGCACTTTGACCTGCCTCACAGCCGTCCACTTCAATTCCTGCGTGACGCACTGCTGCCACTCTAGCGGTTTCACCACTGGGGTAGAGTTGTACTT
Source organism: Burkholderiaceae bacterium (assembly GCA_032122355.1). Taxonomy (GTDB): domain Bacteria; phylum Pseudomonadota; class Gammaproteobacteria; order Burkholderiales; family Burkholderiaceae_C; genus RFTU01. The sequence continues at coordinate 8,556 of JAUMCS010000042.1, read as the reverse complement.
CATCCCCGGGTTTGACCTGGCCTTGAGCAATACGGCCCCATAGAACGCGGTGCTGAATTCCGACTCCCTCACCCTCATCGCGGGCAACATATTGAATGGGTTGCAACAACGGCCCATCGTGAGCCTCATCGCTGACGGGTAAGCCTTCGAGTATTTGCAGTAGTGTGGGGCCTTGGTACCAGGGCCAGTTGGCCGATGGGGTTGCCACATTATCACCGCGCAAAGCGGAAACCGGCACAATGGCCGTCACTTCAATCTGTGCTTCTTGGGCAAAGGTGCGTAGGGCTGCGCTCACGGCTTCAAACGCAGCTTGCGCTTGATCAGGGCTTTGCCCTTCGATGGCATCGAGTTTATTGACTGCAAAAATAATGCTGGGTACACGCAATAAACGGGCCAGCAAAGTGTGCCGCCGAGTTTGAGGTAGCAATACGACGGGCTTATGATGGGTATCTAGTTTGGTAATGTCAACCAATACAACGCTGGCATCACTGCCGGCGGCCGCAGTGACCATATTGCGAGTGTATTGCTCGTGCCCTGGCGCATCGGCAATAATAAACTTGCGCTGAGGCGTTGCAAAATAGCGATAGGCCACATCAATGGTAATGCCTTGCTCGCGCTCGGCTTCCAGGCCATCGGTGAGAAGCGAAAGATCAATCGGGGCGCCCGCAGCGCGCTTTTCTAGTGCATCGAGTTGATCCGCCAAAATGCCACGGCTATCAAATAATAGCCGTCCGATGAGGGTGCTTTTGCCATCGTCTACGCTTCCGGCCGTTAAAAAACGCAAAGCTTTGTGAGCCAATTCTTCAGAGGCATCGTGGTGTGCGGTGGTGCCTGAAGTGATGTGGGGGTTAGGGGCTGCAGTCATGAGGTAATGATGGTTGAATAATTTAGAAATAGCCTTCTTTTTTGCGACGTTCCATGGATGCATCTGAAGTGCGATCATCCATGCGGGTGGCTCCTCGCTCACTCACGGTCACTTGCAGTGTTTCGGCCACAATATCGGCAGTGTTTGCAGCTAAGCTTTCCACTGGGCAAGTACAAGTCATGTCTCCTACGGTTCTGAAGCGGACTTGTGCAGTTTCTACAGTATCTTCAGGGCCTGGGGGGGTGACGGCGGTTACGGGTACGAGCAGCCCTTTTTTGCGGTAGATTTCACGAGCATGGGTGTAGTAAATGCTGGGTAAAGGGATATTTTCGCGTTGTATATACAGCCATACATCTAGCTCGGTCCAGTTACTGATGGGGAAAGCACGAAAATGTTCCCCGGGTTTGATGCGTGTATTGAATAAGCTCCAGAGTTCGGGGCGCTGTTCTTTGGGTTGCCATTGCCCAAAGGCATCACGGTGACTAAAAATGCGCTCTTTCGCACGAGCCTTTTCTTCATCCCTGCGAGCACCGCCGATCATGCAATCGAAACGATTTTCTTCGATTGTTTCAAGTAAGGTGACGGTTTGGTGGCCATTGCGACTTTCGAGGGGATGCGCCAGGCGAATCGTGCCTTTAGCGATGGAATCTTCAAGATGCCCGACAATCAATCGTTCACCCATTTCAGTGATTCGTTCATCCCGAAACTGTATGACTTCAGGGAAGTTATGGCCAGTATCTACGTGAACCAAAGGGAAGGGCAGTTTGCCCTCGAACCGAGGGCGTTCCTGATCGGCGCTGATTTTGCGTTTGAAGGCCTTTTCAGCTAAGTGTAAAACCACACAAGAATCTTTGCCACTGGAGAATAAAAGCCCAGGACGCTCAAAAGCGCCCACGACTTCGCGCAGAATAAAAATGGCTTCTTCTTCTAGGGCGTCAAGGTGTCGGTTATCAACGGTTTGGAGTGCATTCATATTGATGGGTGCATTCATGGTTATGCATTAAGCGTTGGGTGTGGATTTGACGTGCAGGCCGCATTCCTTGGCGGTTTCATCTTCCCACCACCACCGGCCAGAGCGGAAGGGTTCACCCACAGCAATAGCTCGTGAACAAGGGGCACAACCGATGCTCGGCATAAATTGGTCGTGTAAGGAATTATAAGGCGTGTTGTTTTGTTGAATGTAGTACCAAACATCGGCCCATGACCATTCGATGAGCGGATTGATCTTACTGCGGCCTTGATCATCCGTTTCATGGGTCGCTGCATCACCCCTGGCGGCCGATTGCTCGCGTCGCAAACCCGTCACCCAGGCGGTTCGCCCTTTTAGCATGCGGCTGAGCGGTTCAAGTTTGCGCATACCACAGCAGGCTTTGCGTAATTCAATGCTTTGGTACATGGCTTCGGGGCCATGCACTGTTACAAATTGAATCACAGCATCGGCCGGCGGACGATAGATTTCAAGCTGAATCTGTTGCGACGAGTAGTGTTGTTCAATCTGCTGCATCAAGGTCAAGGTTTCTGTATGCAAAGCGCCTGTTTCCAAGGTTCCTATTGCAATGGGCAGGGCGTGTTTGGCAATTAAATCCGTAATCACCATATCTTCAGCCCCTAAGCTCGTGGCCTGAATGATGGTGTTGGGGTGCTGCTGTGCGGCAGTTTGTAGGATGGCCAGCGTGTTTTGTAGGCGTTCTTCAAAACCAGCTTGATATCGAGCATATAAGCCAATAGCGTTGGCTCCTGCCGTGCTGCTTGAAGGGTCGTCGCCTTGCAGCCAGGGCAAAGCGGAGCTAGTAGGTGTTGTGTTCATACCGAGCGGGCAAATAAGGGGTGATTGTCTAGCGTGTCACCCTGATAATGCCCGGGAAAGAAACGCAAGGCGCGTTGAGCGTCATCTAGGCTTTGATCCGGGCGTAAAACCACGGCATCAAAACCCGTGCGCTGCAGCAGAGGCATCATGTCAACCAGTACTTCACCTGTTGCGCGAATTTCGCCTTGATAGCGGTAACGACTGCGCAGTAAGCGAGCTTGGCTGTAGGCACGACCATCCACCCATTTGGGGAATTGCAATACCACCAGGGCAAGGCGCGGCAGATCAGCCGCTAAGGTTTCCACTTCGAAGTGATTGGCCAAAATAATGCCGGTACGCAAATGGGTGGGCCATGTTTCACGCACGGCGTGCCATTGCTCAGTTGTAAGCAATTGGCCATCGCGTGCAATGGGGTGGGGTGATGGGCCATCTTCGCCCCCCACGGTGTGCCAAATGTGTTCGTGATGAATGTCAATAAATTTCATGGTGCAATATTTTGTGCTGAATAGTGTTCCGAACCGTATGAGATTTACTGCAATGCCGGGCTGGTCGCGCCATGCCCCGTGGTGGTGCGCTGAGCATTAGCAGCTTGCTTGAAGGGGTCTAGCCCTGTGCGCGTCAAGGTGTCAATGAATTTTTCAGTGGGTTGGCGTAACTCACGGTAAGTTTGCAAAATAGCCTCGATGGCATCCACCACTTCAGATGCCGCAAACGATGGGCCTATGACCTTGCCGGGCACGGCGGTGGTGGCGTGAGATGAACCATCCGAGCCGCCCAGGGTGATTTGGTACCATTCGGTGCCGTCTTTATCCACACCCAGTATGCCAATGTGGCCGCTGTGGTGGTGGCCGCATGAATTGATACAGCCGCTGATGTGCAGATCAATATCACCCAAATCAAAAATGGCATCGAGGTCATCAAATCGCTCAGTGAGCTCGGCGGCAATGGGGATAGAACGCGCATTAGCCAAGGCGCAAAAGTCGCCGCCCGGGCAGGCAATCATGTCGGTGACTAAGCCAATGTTGGGGGTAGCATAGCCGCAGGCTTTGGCGGCTTCATACACAGCAGGTAAGTCGGTGAGTTTGACCCAAGGTAGCAGTAAATTTTGATCGTGCGTTACCCGCAATTCACCGCATGAGTAACGGTCAGCAAGGTCCGCTGCGGCATCCATTTGTTCATGGGTAACATCGCCTGGGGCCTGGCCCACACGCTTCACAGAAAGCGTGACGCAGCGATAACCCGATACCTTATGTGGGTGCACATTGCGTTGTAACCAGCGGGCATAGGCCGTGGGTTGGGTATGGGCTTGAGCGCCCAAATCCGCTAAAGGTTCAGTCTCAGGCTCTGCCTGCACAGAAGTAGGCCGCGCAAAGTTAGCAGCCACGCGATCGAGTTCAGCTTGCGGAATAATATGCGCATCACCGTCGGTATCGTGTTGCAAAATGGCTTCGAATTCACGATTGACCGCATCAAAAAAGCGCTGGCCTTCGGCTTTGACCAATATTTTGATACGGGCTTTGTAGGCGTTATCGCGGCGGCCATAACGGTTGTACACACGCACAATGGCTTCGATATAAACCAATATGTTTTGCCAGGGCACGAAAGCGTTAATTTCAGAGGCAATGATGGGTGTGCGGCCCATGCCCCCACCCACTAGCACCTTAAAGCCTATCTCACCCGCCGAGTTTTTCAATAGTTGTAGTCCAATATCGTGCCAAGCAATGGCGGCACGATCTTCCCGAGCACCCGAAACCGCAATTTTGAACTTGCGCGGTAAAAAGGCAAATTCAGGGTGCAGGGTGCTCCATTGGCGTAAAATTTCGCAGTAGGGGCGTGGGTCTACGATTTCATCTGCTGCTACACCTGCCATGCCATCGGATGTGATGTTGCGGATGCAGTTGCCGCTGGTTTGAATGCCGTGCATATCGACATCTGCAAGGGCATCCATCACATCTGCTGATCGGGGCAGGGCAATCCAGTTGTACTGAATGTTTTGGCGGGTAGTGAAGTGGCCCCAGCCTTGGTCAAATTCACGTGCAATCACAGCCAGTTGGCGCAGTTGCTTACTGCTTAATTCACCATAAGGCACCGCCACACGTAGCATAGGGGCATGGCGTTGAATGTACCAGCCATTTTGCAAGCGCAATGGGCGAAATTCATCATCGCTTAAAGCGCCCGACAGGTTGCGCTCGAGTTGGTCGCGGTACTGCGCGGCGCGGGCACGGACAAATTGGCGGTCAAATTCAGTGTATTGGTACATGGCCTGAGCAAAATAAAGTTGAGGCTAAGCTCAAATTGAGAAAATAATTCTATTTTAGCCCACCAAGCATCAACCCTGCACGTTTGAGACTATTGCTTTATGACAAAATGGCGGCTTTTATGTGGGGAGCCGTTGCCATGCTACGCTTTAATTTTCCGATTGTGATCATTGATGAAGATTATCGTTCTGAAAATACTTCAGGCATAGGTATTCGTGCTTTGGCACAAGCCATTGAAAAAGAAGGGTTTGAGGTTTTAGGTACTACCTCGTACGGTGATTTATCCTCATTTGCGCAGCAGCAAAGCCGTGCCAGTGCCTTTATTTTGTCAATTGATGATGAAGAATTTACCCCGGGGCCCGAGTTGGACCCTGCGGTTTTGAATTTGCGTAAATTCATTGAGGAAATCCGCTGGAAAAATTCGGATATTCCTATTTACATTTACGGTGAAACACGGACATCGCAGCATATCCCGAATGATATTTTGCGTGAGCTGCATGGTTTCATTCATATGTTTGAAGATACGCCTGAGTTTGTGGCGCGGCACATTATCCGTGAGGCGCGCTCGTATCTTGATGGCTTGGCTCCTCCATTTTTCAAGGCGCTAATGGATTACGCCCAAGATGGTTCGTATTCATGGCATTGCCCAGGGCATTCCGGTGGGGTTGCGTTTTTGAAAAGCCCGGTGGGGCAAATGTTCCATCAATTTTTTGGTGAAAACATGTTGCGTGCGGATGTGTGTAATGCGGTGGAAGAGCTCGGGCAGTTGCTTGACCACACAGGCCCAGTCGCAGCCAGTGAGCGTAATGCCGCACGAATTTTCAATGCCGACCACTGCTTTTTTGTCACCAATGGCACCAGTACTTCTAACAAAATGGTGTGGCACCACACGGTAGCCCCGGGTGATGTGGTGGTAGTAGACCGCAATTGCCACAAAAGCATATTGCACTCGATTATCATGACGGGTGCGATACCTGTATTTCTAACTCCTACGCGTAACCATTACGGCATTATTGGCCCTATACCTGAATCAGAGTTTGAGCCCGAAACCATACGCCGCAAAATTGCCAATAATCCTTTGCTCAAAGGGGTTGATGTCAATCAAGTTAAGCCGCGCATACTCACACTGACGCAAAGTACTTACGATGGGGTGCTCTACAACACTGAAACCATCAAAGCTAAGCTCGATGGTTGGATAGACACCTTACATTTTGACGAGGCTTGGTTGCCGCATGCAGCATTTCATCCGTTTTACGGTAATTTTCATGCCATGGGTAAAAAGCGCGAGCGGCCCAAAAGCGCTATGGTGTATGCCACCCAGTCTACGCATAAGTTGTTAGCTGGTTTATCGCAAGCTTCACAAGTGTTGGTGCAAGAATCGCAATCGATTAAGCTGGATCGTCATTTATTTAATGAAGCCTATTTAATGCACACATCCACATCGCCGCAATATGCGATTATTGCCTCGTGTGATGTGGCTGCCGCCATGATGGAGCCCCCGGGGGGGACGGCCTTGGTAGAGGAAAGTATTGCCGAGTCCATTGAATTTAGGCGTGCGATGCGCAAAGTGGATGAAGAATTTGGCCACGATTGGTGGTTTAAAGTGTGGGGGCCTGAGCGCTTGCCTGAGCAAGGTGTGGGCCGTGCCGATGCCTGGATGCTGCACGCCCATGATGAGTGGCATGGCTTTGGTGATTTGGCCAGCGGGTTTAATATGCTCGACCCCATCAAGTGCACGATCGTCACACCTGGCATGGATGTGAATGGTAGGTTTGATGAAGCTGGTATACCTGCATCGATTGTGACCAAGTTTCTGGTTGAGCATGGCGTGGTGGTTGAAAAAACCGGCTTGTACTCATTTTTCATCATGTTTACCATCGGTATTACCAAAGGCCGCTGGAATACCTTGTTAACGGCATTGCAGCAATTCAAGGATGATTACGACAAAAACGCCCCGATGTGGCGCATCATGCCCGAGTTTTGTCAGTCGCATCCGCGTTACGAGCGTATGGGCTTGAAGGATTTGTGTCAGTCCATCCACCAAGCCTATGCGCAGCATGATGTGGCGCGATTAACCACTGAGATGTATTTATCCGATTTGCATCCCGCCATGACACCCAGTGATGCCTACGCCAAGATTGCCCATCGGCAAACTCAGCGGGTGGAAATTGAGCAGCTAGAAGGGCGCATCACCACTTCTTTGCTCACGCCTTACCCGCCAGGCATTCCATTGTTGGTGCCGGGTGAGCGCTTTAACCGCAAAATTGTCGATTATTTGCGCTTTACTCGTGACTTCAACGCCATGTTCCCAGGTTTTGATACGGATGTGCATGGACTGGTTGAAGATGCGCAGCCTGGTCAGGCCGTGCGCTACTACGTAGATTGTGTGGCGGAGTAGATTTTCATGTGAGACATGCAAATGGTGCTATATGGTAGCATTGAATGCTATTTTTTAGGAGTAAATTTTATGGGTAGAAAATCAAAGGCAGCCCTTTTGTCCGGTCTTCTTTTGGTCAATAGCGCAGCAGGCTTGCAGTTTGCATATGGCCAGGCTTTAGCTGGATGGAATCTTCATTGGTCAGATGAGTTCAACGGAGAAATTTTAGATACGACCAAGTGGCAACATGCAATTGGCCATGAATATCCTGGTGGAGCAGCTCAATGGGGTACTTGGGAAATTCAAAGATACACGGATAGCCCTGAAAACATCTCCATTCGAAATGGTTCTTTATTCATTAATGCGAAGCGGGTATACGATGCCAATGGCGTAAGAGGTGATCACATCTGGTGGACTAAGGATGCTGCTGGGCGTCAAACGAGAAATCTTCTTCCTGCTGAAAAGGGTGCTTGGACATCTGCTCGAATTGAAACTGTACGCACTGACTTTCAGCCGCCAGCTGGTGGAGTTATGAAGGTTGAATCCCGAATCAAACTTCCCAGGGTGGAAGGAATAGAGGCTGCCGGTTACTGGCCCGCTTTTTGGATGCTAGGGGCGCCATTCCGAACTGCAGAAGCCCCCCAAAAATACAATAATTGGCCCAGTATCGGGGAAATTGACATTCTAGAAAGTGTCAATGGTGAGCTCAAGTTATATGGGACATTTCATTGCGGAGAATGGCAAAGCATACACTGCAATAGTCCTCAAGGTAGGGGTGGCAATGTTACGCCATCTAGTGCGATTTGGGGTGAATTTCACACCTATAGTATGGAATGGGACAAAAGCGTCACACCAAATGAAATTCGCTACTACATAGATGGACGCCAGTATCACAGCGTTAAAGCGACTGAAATCGGTTCTGAGTACTGGGGTAAAGCCATGGATCATGGCTACTTTGTAATTTTGAACGTGGCTATGGGTGGTTCTTGGCCCAATCCCGTTTCCAATACCGACCCCAATTTATATCAAAGCGCACTCACCAGACTGGGGCAAACAACATTCTCACTCAACCAGCGCCAAGCTATCTCTGAGGTAAACAAATTAGGCGACCATAATTTCTATGGCGGAATCGCATGGCCCACATTTGAGCCCGCAGCTATAGGTGCTGATAAGCCTATTCCTACCCCTTGGGCTAGCACCGCTGAAAATAGGCCCATGGAGGTGGACTATGTTCGTATCTACTATAAAG
>JAUMCS010000041.1:0-4148 GCA_032122355.1 Burkholderiaceae bacterium | reverse complement strand
TTGCGCACGATGATCTCGACATCCCGACCCAGACGATTCATGCACTCAAGCATCTTGGCTTCGCTGATGCCCCGAAACTGACCGCGCAGCATGCCTGAGAGTTTGGGCTGTGGCATTCCGAGAATCTCAGCCGCCTGGATTTGGGTGAGATGGCGATGCTTGATGATCTCACCGATCTTGGCCGCCAGGGTTGCTTTGACCTGCATCTCAGTCGCTTCGGGTAGTCCGAGGTCCTCGTAGATATTGGCCGATCCTGTTTCAATCTCAATCATATCAAGCTCCTTTGGCATGCGCCTGCGCAGCCTTCAAACGTTCGCAGATCAAATCCATCTCATGCTTTGGCGTTTCGATGCCTTTGGTGGATTTCTTCTGAAAGCAGTGCAACACGTAGACTTTTTCGGCAATCTTGACCGTGTAAACCGCTCGATACGTGTCGCCCATGTGGTCTTCTACGACCTCTAGCACGCCCGCTCCGCCAAACCCCCTCAGCGGCTTAGCTTGATCGTGCTTTTCCCCATCTGCGCAAGGTGCAGCGCAAAGCCAAAGACATCAATAACATCTTCGGGCATGGTAAGCAAATCCTTTTTTGAGGATCCAACCCACTGCAGGGATTTAAGGTGGTTAGACATTAATAAATTATATCTATTTAGGAATAAAATGCAAGGCACTGTATCACGCTAGTGCGATATGTACTGGCGGGATACAAAAAGTTGACAGCAAATAACATATTTGTTATGATGAGCCGATGGATTTTGAGATCAAGTACTACAGCGAAAGTGTTCAACTTCAAATACTTGAATTGCCTGACACCTTGGCCGCTCGCTACGTCGTGCTGACACGAAGGATGCTAGCGATTGGCCCCAACCTCGGTGAGCCTTATACCAAAGCAATGGGAGGCGGTTTATTTGAGTTGCGGCTCAAGGGCGCAGAAGGAATTGCCCGCGTGTTCTATTGCACGCTGATTGGTAAGCGCATCGTGATGCTGCACAGTTTTGTCAAAAAGTCACAGCGCACACCCAAACATGAGCTGGAATTGGCACAAAGTCGACTGAAGGAGATCAAAAATGAAAACGCATGACCAACTTATCAAAGCAATGATGAAACGCCCTGGTGTCAAAGCCGAAGTGAATCGCATTGAGCGCGAGGAAGCTGTTTTGCTCGATACCCTACTCAAGGCTCGGTATGAAGCAGGGCTTACACAGGCCGATGTCGCTCAGCGTATGGGCACTCTGGCATCGGCAGTCGCACGGCTTGAGCGATCATTGGCAACAGGTAAGCATTCACCTTCAATTGCCACCGTACGCAAGTATGCCAAGGCTTGTGGTAAAAACCTTATTCTTCAAGTAGCATGATCCCATGCAAGCAATAAACCACCAGCTGCCCCTACTCTTGCGCTAGGGTAAATATGGGTGAGACTGATATTTTCAGCAGGGAATAGGGCTCGGGCACATCCAAAAACGTCAGCGATAAATGGAGGCTTGTTTAATGCATGGCAGCACGGGCCGCCTCCGCCAAAAATCCTGAACGAGTAAAACCGTGCGACTTGGCATAGTCGTCAATCTTCACCAAAAGGCGGCGCGGCAACGTGATGTTGATTTTTTCTGCCTTGCCTTCAAACCGTGTCACGTCAACATCAACCAACGCCCAAACCCAACCGGCAAACTCTGGATCGCTTTGCCACTCAGCCAGTGGTCGAGGAACTGGAATATCCACATTATCCTCCGCAAGAATTTCGCAATGCGCTTCAATCGCTTCAACCGCATTGGCAAAAGCATCCTCTGCTGTGTCACCCGCAGAGAAGCATCCGGGAAGATCAGGAACCACCACGCCCCAGGCTGTACTTTGCGTGGCAGGTTCGATGGCAATAGGAAATTTCATGGTGTTCTCCTTCACTTCAATCCAGCTTGTTTCAAGAGCTTGTGAACCAATCCAACACCCAGGGCCATCTTCGGATGCGGCACACTGATGTGGCCCGTTTTAGTAGGGTGGCGGAATACGTGGTGACTACCCTTCATATTCCGCAACTACCACCCATCGGCTTCAAGCAGCTTGATAATTTGCTTGCTCATGGCGGTTACTATAACCACCAAACCTGATTTGTTGTGTCCCGCCAGTACCTATTGCACTGACGAATGACCGAACCAATGGTGGCACCCTGCGCAATATAGATACTACGCTGCGGCTTACCTTATTCATTAGCCGGCTGAAAGCGTAAATTGGCACTGAGCAAGTTAAACCTAAATCCGGCAATTACCGACTAATTGGGTGCTCGGCGATGAACTGGCGCAAAGCAGAATCTATGCGAGTTTGCCAGCCTTCTCCGGTAGCGCGAAACTGCGTAACCACATCGCGTGACAATCGGATGGTAATGCGCTCCTTGGTGACTTCGGCTTTTGGGCGGCCAATACGAACCAGTGGCTTTATGGCATCCCACTCGGCATCTGTGAAGGGTTTTGCATCAGGGTCTGACATGGCAGCGGTCGTGATTGCGGCATCCTCTTCGTCCGTAACCAGAATATGATTGGGTTTAAGTTTGGGCATAGCGTTTTACCTCTCGTTGGTTGGCCTTGCGCAGGCTGATGATTCGGCGCTCTTCGCCACGGTCAACAAAAACTACATTGAACAAGCGGTTGCCGATGTAGCCAAGACCGACCATACGGTTTTCGCCATAATCCTGCCTTTGGTCCGGTCCGGCCACGTGACGGCTTCATCCCATTCAAACCCAACAGCCTCTGCGAGAGATACGCCATCGTGTTTCTCGATGTTTCTTTCATCTTTTTTGGGGTCAAATGTGATGAACATAATTTGTTATTGTATGCACATAAATTAAGGCTGTCAAGGTTCTGTATCCCGCCAGTACATATTGCACTGACGAATGACCGGAGTACTTTAGTGACTGCAGTCTAAGTAGGCCATCGCCCAACACCACGCTGAAGCGCTGTGACTTCAATGGCGCTGCACAACTGTGCATACAAGGCGTTTTGCCAGTTTGTAGAGGGCATCACAAGCAATGTTTGAGCCTCTTTATCAAATTGCAGACTATCTTTTTCGCGCAATATTTCCCAATAGCCAACAATGCAATCCTTTCGGGACCGCAGAATATGGATAGACGGAAGTTTGTTGCTCTTTTTGCTATTGGCCGACTTTGAAGCAGGCAGCAAATTCCATACATCGTTGTTATGCCAAAGATCAAATGGAATCACATGATCGACATCAAAGCTGTCACGTAATGTTGTGCCAGTCCAAATACACTCTAAGTGTTCAAGCCCAGAAAACAACTTTCTGGCTTCGACAGTGGTGCGCTCATCTTCTTTATCCATGAGCAGATTAACCACGGTGGCCACTTCAATACCTTCGCCCAATTTGGTCGATTTTTCTGCCCATTGCAGAATAACGGCTTGGCTCACCCAGTAGCCTAAATGGCTCAGTTCAATCCACAGGTCATTAGGAATCAAAATCTGCCTTGACGGGGAATCGTAGCCAAAGACCCTTCCTGTGATCAACGCCCCACCCGCATAAACCACGGGTCCCTGAATGATCGCTTCCTCGATGCTCTTCATCAAAGCCTTTAGCAGCATTTGACTGTCGGTAGACATTAAGCCCTTGTTGCGCTCGATCCTGAAGCCACTGTAACCGCCAGCTTTGGCATAGCGTTGAATGAGTTCCTGGAGATGCTTACGAAACTTGATGGGTTTGCCACTGTCAGGGCGCTCACCATTTAACTGGGGTATGAAATTGCGCGATTCAACCAGTGGCCAGTAATACTGCAGCCATTTTTCAGCCACGTAGTGAACAGGTAGCCCAACCTGGCCTTCGGCCCGCCAGGTCACACAGTTGGGGCTTTGAGTCGCGAGTTCAGCCAACGCACGAAAGAGTGCAAATTTATAGGTTGCACTCTTCTTATCATGGTTCAGCACCCCTTCGATTTGGTCGATGGATCGAGTGTTCGCTGCTGCCTTGAGCTGGAAAACTAATGATACCCATTCGATGCCTTGCCGGTTCAGGGCATCAGTGTTGCCCCATTGGTCAATCAATGTAAATCCCAAACGCTCAAAAATCAGGCGTAGATAGTTCACCCTGAATAAATCATAAACCATTGAATAATAACGAATAAATTGCAATAATGTGTGTTATAATTTGCAAGATAA
>JAUMCS010000040.1:19534-24601 GCA_032122355.1 Burkholderiaceae bacterium | reverse complement strand
AAACCCCCTCAGCTACAGCTCAGGGGGTTTTGCTTTTATAAGGCTTAAAATGTTTGATTACACTGTAGAGCACTATGAAAAGATCTCAACCTATTACCGCTTGGCTTGCCCTTTTGTTGGGTAGCATTGGCATACACCGTTTTTATTTATTTGGTTGGCGCGATGTAACGGCGTGGTTTTGTATGGCAGTAACGGCTTTGGGGGTATGGGGTGTTGACAGAATGCTAAGGCTGGGCCAAGATGACCGACTATCTTGGCTTTTGATTCCACTCCTAGGGGCTATGCTTAGTTATGCCTGCGCAATTGCCATTTATCACGGTTTGTTGCGCCCGGATGTATGGTATGAGCGCTATGCTGCTGTTTCTGCTGAAAACCAGGCGTCACTAAGGTCTTTAGGTTGGCCCTGTATTCTAGCTGCCATCGTGGGCTTGTTTATGGGGGCCACGGTGTTTGTGGCTACTCTTTCATTCAGCATGAATAAGGCGTTTGACCTACTCTATTCTTAGTTCATGAACGCTGCGGCGGCCTGACTGGCATACAAGTTGCTTGACTAGGACATGGCTCAAGTTAACCTGTCATCTTTGCGACACTCACTACAGCGCTTTGATATGTCTGGCTTAGGTATCCCTTTGCTGGTATTTGTCATCATGGCAATGTTGGTATTGCCGCTACCAGCCTGGTTGCTGGATGTGCTTTTTACATTCAACATCATTTCTTCTTTGATTATTATTTTGATCGCCATCGGCACCCGCAAGCCACTAGAGTTTTCGATTTTTCCTTCTTTGCTTTTATTTGCCACCATGCTTCGCTTGGCTTTGAATGTGGCATCAACTCGCGTGGTGTTGGTGAGTGGGCATGAGGGGCACGACGCAGCAGGTAAGGTGATCGCCGCATTCGGTGAGTTTGTTATTAGTGGTAATTACGCTGTGGGTTTTATTATCTTCATCATCTTAATGATCATCAATTTCGTGGTGATCACGAAGGGTGCAGGTCGCGTGTCGGAAGTCAATGCTCGCTTTACCCTCGATGCTATGCCTGGTAAACAAATGGCCATTGATGCTGACTTAAACGCTGGCATTATTGATAAAGAAACGGCTAACCGTCGGCGTGAGGAGCTCAGTCAAGAGGCCGATTTCTTTGGCTCTATGGACGGTGCTTCTAAGTTTGTTAGCGGTGATGCGATGGCTGGTTTGTTGATTATGGTGATCAACATTGTGGCGGGCTTGGCCATCGGTATTGTGCAGCATGGATTGCCTGCCGGTGAAGCCGCGCGCATTTACACTTTACTCACCATCGGTGATGGTCTGGCTGCTCAAATTCCGGCCTTGTTCTTGTCAATGGCTACGGCCATTATTGTGACCCGAGTCACGACCTCCGAAACCATGACAGAGCAAGCTGTCACACAGTTGAACAACCCGCACGCATTAATGACGGCTTCAGCCATAGTAGCTATGCTTGGGTTGGTGCCTGGAATGCCAAGTTTGGTATTTTTTCTATTGGCGGCGGCCACTGCGGCGGTAGCCTACAGCTCGATCAGAGCCAAGAAACAAATTCAAACGGATGATTTGGCAGCTGCCAAGAGCAAAGTTGAGCCGCCCAAAGAATTGGATTGGAATGATTTAGAGCAAGTTGACTTAATCGGTTTAGAAATTGGGTATGGCCTATTACCGCTGGTGAACACTGAGACAGGCGGGCAACTGATGCAGCGTGTCAAAGGAGTGCGTAAGAAGGTTTCAGCTGAACTCGGTTTTTTGGTTCAATCCGTACGCATACGCGATGCGCTGAATTTAGAGCCGGATTCATATCAATTCATTATTAATGGATCTGTGCGGTGTCGTTCATCAGTTCGTGTAGGCAAAGATTTGGCCATCAATCCTGGAAAAGTGTATGGTCGAATCGATGGCGAGCCCACCAAGGATCCTGCATTTGGCTTAGATGCGTTTTGGATTGAACCAGCGCAGCGAGAATATGCTAGGTCGCTGGGTTACACCGTGGTGGACGCCGCCACTGCCATTGCCACACATCTCAATAAAGTGTTGCGTGAGAATGCGGCCGAATTGTTGAGTCATGATGAGGTACAGCAGTTGATAGATAAGCTTTCTGGCCGCTACCCTAAGCTGGTAGAAGATCTCACTCCGGCAAAGCTATCCTTGGGCATTATTACACGAACCTTACAAAGCCTGTTATCCGAATCTATTTCTATACGCGATATGCGAACGATTGCAGAGGCTCTTACTGAGGTCAGTGCCAGAACACAGGATCCTGATCAGTTGGCAGCTTTTGTGCGCCCCCGTATTGGTCGCATGATTATTCAATCGCTGGTGGATCCACAAGAAACCCTGCAGGCCATGACGCTTGAGCCCGGACTGGAGCAATTACTTCACAACGTTTCTCAGCAGAGTATTTCAGGCCAGGGTTTGATGCTCGAGCCCGGTTTAGCAGAGCGTTTGTTTCGTGCATTGAAAGAGGGTGCGCGTCAAGTTGAACAACTAGGCCACGCCGCTATTTTGGTGGTTTCGCCGAGTATTCGCCTGTGGTTATCGAGATTACTTCGTCACCGCATTCCTGATTTGACCGTACTGTCTTACAGCGAAATACCTGAGGATCAGCCCGTCAAAGTGATACACACCGTCGCAGCAACTATCAGCTAATTCATTGAAATCCCTAAACCCAAAGGAAAGCATCATGAAACTACAACGAATCATCGCCAAAGACTCTCGGGCAGCCAACGAACAAGCCATAGCTAAGTACGGCAAAGATGTACTGATTGTTTCCAATACCAAAGTGAATGGCATGACAGAGTTGATTGTGGCCATTGAGATAGAGGCTAATTCTTATGAACAAGAGGCCAAGGTTGCTAAAGATGTGCCAGTTTCAAACTTATTTCACCAAACATTGATGCAGCAAGTCGAGGCTGATGCAATTCATTTTGAGAAAGAATCTGATGAAAAGGTTGAATCTCCCTCTGGTTTTGAGGAATTTAGATCATCTCATGAGGTGTTGTCAAAAAACGCCTCTGTTTCAAAAGTGCAGTCTATTAGCTATGCTGCAAAAATTCCTATTGCCTGTCATATCCATCAAGACCTTGCCACTTGGAGCAAAACGGGATTGC
Organism: Burkholderiaceae bacterium; assembly: GCA_032122355.1. GTDB lineage: Bacteria > Pseudomonadota > Gammaproteobacteria > Burkholderiales > Burkholderiaceae_C > RFTU01. The sequence goes on along the minus strand of JAUMCS010000040.1, from coordinate 21,489 downwards.
AGTTAGGCGGCAGTTTTATGAATCCTGCTACCCAAAAGCATGAAAAGGCTGATGCTACCACCCAAGCTTCCGAGGTCACGGTATCTCAAGCAGCTATTGAGCCACCCAAACAAGATCTGGATTCATATCAAGCGCAATCGATTATGCAATTTATTCAAACCGAGTTAAAACAGTTGCGCAGAGAAGTTCGTATGTCGCAGCAGCTTCAAGCTTGGGCAGCCAAAGGGGCTCCTCATCGGTGGAACGAAGCAATGTGTAGTGTTGGTATGGATGCTCAACTCAGGGCATTGCTATTATCGGAAATAGAGTTGGATAGTTCAGATGAATCGGCCATGGAGATGATTACCACGCAGCTGACTTCGAGCTTGCCTTTCCACAATCATACCTTGGCATCTGGCCAAATGTTTCGTACGCCTGGAGTGCATCTGTTTGCAGGGCCAGCTGGAGGCGGCAAGACATCAATGCTGGCCAAAATTGCTCATCAACTTACACAAAATTATTCATCTGAAAATATTCTATTGATCAGCATGAACGACACTAGGCCAGGGGCATGGAGTCAGTTACAAATGTGGGCTGCCAAAGTCGGTTGTCTGGCTATGAGAGCACTTGATCAAAGCACATTTGAAACATTGCTGTCTGAGAATTTGGGTAAGTTCATATTGATTGACACATCAGCCGATCAAATTGAGAGTCTCAAATCGATAAGACATACTACTCATATGCACTGCCATTTGGTACTGCCTGCTCATATTCCCAGTGCTGTGATCCAAAAATGGATGAATCCGGAGAAGTCTCTACCCTGGACAGATTTATACATCACACGCATGGATGAATCGACTCAGCCTTGGGCTTTGCTCAAAGCCAGTATGGACTATGGTATTTGCTCAGCAAAAGCCAGCAATGGATCTGGATTGGAGGAGCTGGTTGATAACTTTGATAGTCAAAGTTTACTAGCACACTCTTTATTGGTATTAAAAAATGCTTTATCACCTGAGGTTGAAGTCACGCCGGTAGCTACAGTTATTCAACAACCAGCACCCAAAATTGTTCAAGAAAATTTACATGATAGTACTGTGAGTCCTGTGCTGGTAGATAAACCGCGGCGTAGCCGCAAATATAGCACTCAGGGCATCACGCTTCAGTAAGTCGTATGGAGTCAAGGATGCAAAACCCTAGACCTTTACGCTCGACTCGAATTATCGCTATTACGAGTGGTAAGGGCGGGGCGGGTAAAACCACCGTATCTACGCATCTGGCTATGGCCTTGAGTCAAATGGGGAATAGCGTGATTTTGCTGGATGCTGATTTGGGTTTGGCTAATGCGCAATTGTTATTGGGCATCAGAACCAGTTTTAACTTGAGTCACGTGGTGTCTGGTGTGAAATCGTTGCAAGAAGTCATGCAGGAGGTGCGACCGCAATATCATTTAATTCCAGGCGCATCGGGGGTTAAATTCATGGCATCGCTCACGCATGAACAAAAGCAAGCTTTGGTCGATGCATTTGCAGGATTGAAGCATCAGCCTGATTACATCATTATTGACACGGCAGCTGGAATATCGTCTGACGTTCTGATTTTTCTAGCCGCCAGTCACATGAGAGTGGTGGTGGTAAAAGACGACCCATCGTCTATTGCTGATGCTTATGGAATTATCAAAGTGATGCATCAAGATGATCATCTGGATCGTATATGGTTGGTTAGTAATCAGGTGGAAAATGAACGGCATGGTAGAAACTTATACCAACGCATTGCCAATGTATCCCAGCGCTTTTTGGGCTTGGATTTGGGGTATTTGGGTTCTATAGAGGCCGATGAATGGGTATTGAGCGCCCAGCGCAAATACCAATTAGTTCAAGAATACGCACCCGGGAGTTGTGCCGCAAGAGATTTCAGGCGCATCGCTGACCACATTACACAGCTCAATCTACAAGGAGTACTTGATGATGATGCCTCTT
>JAUMCS010000040.1:0-19524 GCA_032122355.1 Burkholderiaceae bacterium | reverse complement strand
TTGGCAAGCCGAATTAACAATTCAATGAGAGCTTAACCATGAATGCTGCTGTTCATTTATATCAATCAAACTGCGATCAATTGCAAAATCGTAATGCGTTGGTTTTGGCTCATCAAGGTATGGTGCGCAGGGTGGCCATCCATTTAAGAACCAGGGTTCCATCCTTTATTGATCTGGATGAGCTTATTCAGGTTGGCATGATCGGTCTCATAGAGGCATCTGAATCGTATGACCCCGTCAAAGGCATAGAGTTTGATCACTTTGCGCACGCAAGGGTTCGGGGGGCCATGTTAGATGAAGTTCGCCGTTTGTCGGTATTACCGAGATCAGCCGTGACTTTTAATCGCGAAGTGAGTGCGGCCAAGCAAAATTTAGCCAATCAACTCGGGCGACTGCCATCAGAGGGTGAGGTGGCACAATATCTAGGTAAGAGTATGGTGGAATATAATCATGAGCAAAGTCAGGCGCATTCTTATCAAACGCATTCTATTGAAGATGTCAGTGAAGAGGCATTATCAGTAGCAAGTAGTGCTGAGCTTCGACCCGATAGTATCTTAGAGTCTAATCAAATTAAAGAACTAATCATTGATCTGATTGAGGAATTACCCGAGCGTGAAAAATTAATCTTGTCGTTATATTATGTTGATGAACTTAACCTCAAAGAGATCGCGGCTGTCATTGAGGTGGGTGAATCTCGTGTCAGCCAGATTTTGACGGGAACCATCAAAAAATTAAGGGCTAGGTTGCAACTAAACTGAATTTTCGCCGGTCATACTGACTAGTGCCTTGTGATCAAGACTTGAAAAGATGTAGGAGTTGGAATGTTAAATTTTTTTCGTAAGAACACTTTACAAGATTTGCAAGAGCAGGCTCGGGTTAATTTTGAGAAAGCGCAGGGTAATTCGGGAGATTCCCCCGAGTCATCGGCCATGCGGTTACGTATGTCGGCATTATGTAAGGCCCATATTGATAAAACTTTCATTGATGGCGCTGAGTTGACCGGTAAATGGCAAGAAGCCTGCGAACATAGTCTGGCACAATTGAAAGATAAACCATCGCCACCAGTCCCAAAGAAGTTTCAACTCGTAAAAATGGCTCATTCTGAAAACAAACTCTGGACCTGGATACCTGAAGAATACACCCAAGTGGTTTTTAATTTGGGTGCCAAATATCAAACCATGAGTATCAGCGCCCAACAAGCGATAGAACAAACACAATTAATCGCTGATAAAATTTGTAAAAATCACTTGGGGCTCAATAGTGCCTTTGATGCACTGGAATTTTTACGAGATCAAGAAGGTGAACAGCAGCCTTAATTGAGGTAATGCGGTTTGGCTGGGGTTTGATTATGGATAAGCGAGGGCACTTCACGCCAAGCTGCAGCAATTTCATTAACCAAATTTTTAATCTCTTCAAGGCCAGCAATATCGTTATAAGCATTCACATGAATTAATTTTTTAATCATGTAGAAATAAAGTGACTGAAGATTCAGTGCTAAATCTCCACCGTTTTCTAAATCAAGTCCATCGAGTAAGCCGCAGATGATGGCGTTTGCTCTTTGTAGGGCTTTGTTTTTAAGGGCTAACGATGAACCATGTTGAATGTGTCCCTGAGCAACGGTGAGGGCATCTGACAGTCCATCAAATAACATGATGATCAAGTCAACATGACTGGCATGACTAGCTTGCGATGTGGCGTTGACATCAGCGTATTGAGAAATGGCACGATTCAAATTCATGGTGTCTGCTCCTGCATGGCTTGGAAATAAACTGCTTACACAGTGATGAATCGGCCGATGGTTTTTAAACTTTAGTTAAGTCAACGGGTTTTGTGGGGGCTGGTGAGGTTTGAGTGCGGATTTCAGGTAATTCATGGGGTTGAATTTCTAAAGTCGATTCTGCTTCATTCTTCTCGGGATCCGTCATATCGGGTCTTGGCATCAGGCTTTTGGAAATGGGTTCTTTTCTTAAGATGCCCGTCAAATAAAATAAAGTGTTACAGGATTCATTTAATTCAGCAGTGGCATAAGGTAACTCGTTCTCATCTTGCCTACCCCAGGCACAACCACAGCGGTAAATCGTATTGGAAATGTTGAATGGTATCCAAGATTGAACCGGACCCAAGGCTGAATCAACGATGATTTCATTTTTTGGGGGGCGGTTGAGCTTTAATGCTGAATCACTTTTCCCTTGTTCAAAGGTGGCATAAATGTGGTTCACAAGAACAACCTCATAAATCGCTCTGAACTCTTCGGGCTTTCGAGATTCGAACTGGACACGGCCCGACATAAAACTCCATAAAAGTTTACCATTGAGGCTGCCCCACTCATTCTTCGGGGCCGAGTTTTTTGAAAAGTATTGTGTAGATTCAGAATTGCTGGGGCGCAAGCGTGTCAGTAATATCAAAATAACAACGATGACAAGAATCAGAATTAAAAAATTTATCATGCGTTAGATGCTTTTTTTGCGGTGCTTATCTTGAATAAGGTGATGAGTAAATTCGTAGAAAATTTGACATATCTTTGAATTGAAGTACAACAATCTTTTTCATTATAATCATAAACTAAAATCGATGTCTATTTTTCTATATTGCATCCATCCCTTGCCGATTTATATAGAATGATGGCTCATGAGTCTTGCGCAATTGCCTTTAGTTCAAATTCGAAACCTCTCCGTGGCATTCGGTCAAACAGTTTGTGTGGGCCGCCAAGCGGCCACAGGATACATGGGTATAGATTTGGCCATTGATGCGAACCAAACCCTAGGATTGGTTGGGGAAAGCGGTTCAGGCAAAAGTTTGACGGCCCTGTCTATCGTGAGGCTTTTACCGACCAATGCTCAAGTTCAGGGTGAAATTTTATGGCAAGGTGGGCAAGCCCATGGTCGTGAGGATTTATTGCAGGCCAGCCCCGTGCGGTTGCGCCAAGTGCGGGGCCGTGAAATTGCTTGCGTATTTCAAGATCCCATGAGCTCACTCAACCCGGTGCTTACGGTGGGCCAACAAATTGCTGAGCCTTTGCATTTGCACCTAGGCTACAGCCGAAAACAGGCACGTGCGCGGGTACTGGAATTGTTGCATGAGGTGGGGCTGCCCGACCCGGCCAGACGCATCAATGCCTATCCGCACGAGCTATCTGGGGGGCAACAACAGCGTGTCATGATTGCAATGGCCATTGCGGCAGAGCCTCGTTTGCTCATTGCCGATGAGCCGACCACCGCATTGGATGTCACCACACAACGCCAGATTATTGATTTGCTATGTGAATTGCAGCAGCGCAAACGTATGTCTATGCTGTTTATCACGCATGATTTGGGTGTGGTGAAATCGGTGGCGCACCAAGTAGCCGTGATGCGCCATGGGCTGATTCGGGAGCAGGGGCCAACCGCGCAGGTTTTGCACCAACCGCAAAACGCATACACACGCACATTGCTAGAGTGCCGCCCGAAACTTGATCATAACCCCGTGCGTTTGCCTGTGTTGGGTGAATGGAGTAATACGGTTGCGCATGCTGGCTGGCCCTCTGCTGAGAAAACTCCTTGGTTCACAGCCGCTGATATGTCGCCATTGTTTGCCTCTGAAAATGCGCCCGTGGTACTCGAAGCGCGAGCACTGAGCAAAACCTTTTATAAGCCACAAGGTTTATTTAAACGGCTGGCATGGCCTGCGGTTGAGCACTTGAGTTTTCAGTTGCGCCGAGGGCAAACTTTAGGTGTGGTGGGTGAATCGGGTTCCGGTAAAACCACGCTGGGTTTAATGCTTTTGGGCTTAATTCCACCGCAATCTGGAATGATTTTATTTGAAGGCCAAGATATTACTCACTGCGCAGGTGCTAAGAGGCACGCCTTGCGTCGGCGGATTCAAATGGTATTTCAAAACCCTTATGCCAGTTTGAATCCGCGCTTACCTATTGAGCAAACTCTGCTTGAACCTATGACGATTCATCAAATCGGCCGCAATAAAGGCGAGCGGCAAAAAATGGCGCTGGAGGTTTTGCAGAAAGTGGGGCTGGATGCATCAGCCTTGCGTAAATACCCGCATGAATTTTCAGGTGGGCAGCGTCAACGAATTGCAATTGCTCGGTGCTTAACACTAAAACCCGAGGTGCTGATTTTAGATGAGGCTGTTTCAGCGCTGGATGTCAGTGTGCAAGCGCAAGTGCTGAATTTACTCAAAGATTTACAAGCCGAATTGGGGTTAAGCTATGTTTTTATCACGCACGATTTAGCCGTGATGCGTTTCATGGCAGATCATGTTCTAGTAATGAAGCAAGGAAAATCTATAGAGCAAGCGGGTATCGAACAATTGATCAGCAGCCCGCAACACGCCTACACCCAATCATTATTGCAGGCGGTGTTTTAGAAGCCTATCCGCACAATGCTTACCACTGAGCCATGCGCCTTCAATTCGGCCATCGGCCAGCCAATCACCACACAAACCCATTTGCGCTGAGTTATCCCATAACGCATGGTCGGCTGGGGCTAGCGTATTGTTGGCCAGTGCATAGCGCCAGCGGTGGGTTTGTACCCATTCGGGCTGCGGTGCGCCCAGTTCATAAAATGCGTTCAAGCAGGTTTGGGTTACCGATTCGGGCTCGGCCTCAAGGTGCTCACGGCTATAAGCTGCACTGGCATGCAGGGTCCAGGTTTCGGGGCCGGTACGTTCGGGCTTGGAATGATTACGCGCTACCCAGCTCAGTACCGATTCATCCATAAAACGCGCATCAAACGGCAGAGCTAGTGGTGTTGAATAGCCTGCCATGATGGTCCAGCAGGGGGCATATTCACTGGCTTGGATGATGGGCTGCCAGCTGGCCGGAAAATGCGCCATAAAAGGTGTGAGTTGCGGACTGGGTATGGCAAAAATAATGCTGTCAAAGCATTCAGGGTGGGGGCCATTTTCTAGTGATACCAGTTGCCATTGATGCCCCAGCTTTTGTATGGCACTGAGTGTGAATGTCAAATGTAGGGTGAGCGGCTTGCAAAGCGCAGCGACTAAGGCATTCATGCGCGGCACACCCACGTACCGGTTGATGGGTTTGCGGCTGCCTTGGTTTGCTATGGTTCCTGACCAAAGCGCAGCTATACCTTGTTCACACCAGTTGGCTACTTGCACCTGAAAGGCTGTGCTTTTGGCGGTAAAGAATTGCGCCCCATGATCGGCCTGCCATGGCGGGTTTTGGCGTGTACTCATGCGCCCGGATGGGCCTCGGCTTTTTTCAAAAAGCTCAACGGTATGGCCCTGTGCTTGCAAATCAAGTGCAGCGGTCACGCCTGCCATGCCGGCGCCAATGATGGCAATTTTCATAGGTGTGCTTTCAGCTAGGATGTAAATGGTCTGTATTTTATGGGAATACCAAGCCCCCCACCCGCAAGGTCTGCCGCTTAATGGCCTTATTCAATACACTAGAAGGGTTATAAGTGTCTATCAAATGGGGGGAAAGCCAACTCAAGCTTCAGACTGCATGAGGTCATGACGAAAGCTAGCGAGAGGCAACTATTTCGTCACGATCAAGGAAAAAGATGGCAAAAATGATCGTGCTTCCAATCTGGATCGAACCGATGTTTTTCGCACCCTTAAAAACTATGGTTTAATTTTGTAAAAAATGGACATTTTTTTTATAAACACCGGGTGAAAATGAATACCAGCAGTGCTGGCGATGAATGATCAAAGCCCAGAATCGATTCAAAGTGAACTATGAAAATTAAAAGCATTCATTTCCAAGATGTGGGGCCGCTGGGCAATCAGTCTATCAGTTTATTGAACGACTGGGATGACTCCCTGGAGGCTCGCGCCTTGCTGACTGGCCCCAATGGGTGCGGCAAGTCCACGGTTTTGCGAGCCGTTGCGATGCTTTGGGAAGCCTTGGGTTACTGGCTTGACCACAGCAAACCTTTGCCAAAAAACCATGTGGCCCGAGAATGGCTGCAAGGCTGGGGTGGCTGTGCTGTGGTATTGCATGCATTGACAGCTGATGCGCCTCATGTTGGGCTCGCTTTTGGGGATTTGGCTTGGTGCGACGAACTGTGCGCTGCGCAAACTGAAGTGACATGGTTCGTTGAGAGCGTGGCGCGCACTGGCAAACCCGGCAACCCCACGCGCAAGTTGTGCTTGCCCGAGGTGCCATGGCTTCAGGCATGGTCTGAGGCTCGCAAAAAAATGATCTTGTCATTTGACAAGAACGAGTTCCCCAATGTGGTGTTTTTGGATGCCGAAGAGCGCCGCTGGGTGTTGCCGCGCAAAAGCGTCGGCGAACATATGGCCGATCAACCCGGTAAACGCTGGCTACCCAAGTACATCGCGAGTGAAGATTGGCGTGACCAATTGGAGGCCTCGCTCATTACGCTGAAGACGACTCAACTGCATAAGTATCACGAAGTGGTGAGGCTGCTGAACACCTTTTTATCTGGCAAAGAAATAGAAACTGACATTGCTCCCGGTGAAAACCGATTGCGAGTGAAGCTCAAGGGAAAGCGTGGTCAGCATCACAGTTTGGATGAACTCAGTGCGGGCGAACATCAGGTGCTAATTCTGTTGTTTTTGCTGTCGCGCTGGGCTGAAAAGGGCTCGGTGGTACTTATTGATGAACCCGACTTGTATCTGCACCCTTCTTTGGTGGGCGGCATGCTGGCCAGCCTGGAAAAGCTGGTGGCCGATTTGGATGGGCAACTCATCATTACCTCTCACTCAGTGGATATTTGGCGGCGGTATGAGACGACTGGCAAGCGCATCGAGCTGGGGGCACAGCTATGAGCAAAGTCATTGAGCTCATTTCGAAGATCAAGAACGAGTATGTGGGGCAGAGCGATAAGCGGGTATTGTTGGTTGAGGGACAGGACGATGTAGATGCTTACAGCATTTTTTTGACTAAAAAGTTCCCTCTCTGGGAACAGTCGTGGGTGGTGGCCAAAATGGGCAACAAGAGCCAACTGAAGCCAACTGATTAAGGCAATCACATCAGAACCCAAGTGGCTGGGCCTTGTCGACAAAGACGAATGGAGCGTCGAGGTTCAAACACAACACCAAGCTGATCACCCCAACCTGTTGGTCCTACCACGTTTTTGCCTTGAAAGCTATTTGGTCAGTCCGTCCGAGCTATGGGCGGCATTTCCGCCCAAGCAACAAGCCAAAGTCGAAGGTGGTGAGGCAGCGTTTCGCAACGACTTATTGGCCTTTCAAGCCGAGTGGATTCGACATGCGGCCGTTTGGCACGCTGTGCGACCGCTTTGGCAGAAGTTGCAAAAGGCGGGTTTCGCTGATGTGGCAAGCAAAAAGCCACCCAACATCCCGAATGACGAAGAGTTGTTGGAAACTTTCCGGGGTTGGAGCGCTTTACTGGGGAATGCCGACAAATTGCTTGAGAATGTTCAAGGCCTCGAATCAAAGATGAAGAACCTGGATGCAGATGAGTTATGCCGGAACTGGCTGCATGCCAAACATTTTTATGCAGAAGCGATTCATCCGTTATTGGACAAAATGCTGGGACAAAAACCTGCTAAAGAACGCAGGTTGTCCATTTTCAGATCACGGCAAGTTCCCCCTGATTTGGATGTGGTTTGGCAGCGAATGGGTCTTAATACATAAAATTTAAGACAAACACCGGGGCGCCCGACGATAGCCCTTTCCCAATTTCCCTTAAGGCTTTTGCATTCCATACATACCCCCCACCCGCAAGGTCTGCCGCGTAACCGCCTCATCCAACATACTGGCAGGGCCCGTTTCAATGAGAGTGAACCATTATTGGGCACGAATGATGCCAGTATAAATGAGCTCACGGGTAAGAAGTTTATTAAAATGCAGTCGAAGAGCATCGGCTATGGCTTAGCGATCCGCAGGTGCTTTAACTCAAACAAGGCGGCAGCCCTGAAAACCGTGGTGCCTGATGTGATAAGTCGAGAGGTAATTACATGAAACTCATTCTTGAAAACATAGGCATGCTCAAACATGCTGAAATCACATTGCGAAATCTTTGTGTGATAGCGGGTGAAAACGATAACGGTAAAAGCACCCTGGGCAAGATCGTGTTTTGTATCGTTAAGGCTATTAACCGCTATAAGGAAGATCTGCAAGAATCAAAAGAGTTTTTGGCGGGCGAAAAAACAGTGGAGATTTATTTTCGTCTGCGAGATGGACTCAAGCCGATAGGCCCTGATGAGCTGGATGTTCTGCGTAGTTTGCGTATGGCATCCACTCACCGTATGGCCGCGGCAGAGCAGTTGCAAGCGCTGGACGAGACGATTGAGCGGGTGTTTGCTTTGGCTGAATTTGAACCCGAAAGCAAGGCGAAAATTTCGGCCTTGCGTGATGAATTCCAGACCCTCATGGATCAACCCGAGGACATCAACCAGTCCATTGAAAACGCCTTCAACAAAGTGTTTACATCGGAATTTGACGGCTCCTTGCTCCTGCAGGGAGCCACAGAAGGCCGCATTCAGCTCATTGAAAATGAACTTGCTTTGATCGACTTGCATGTGACAGGTAACGGCGTGCGGTTGCAGGGCGAGGCAGAACCCATTGCTTTGAAAGATGCCACATTCATTGAGTCACCGCTGATATTGAACAACCATGACCTGCTGGCCCGCAGCCAAACCCTGTTTGACATGGATCAAAGGCGCTCGGGTCGGGTGGGTGTGCCCTTCACCACGCTGCACAGCAAAGACCTGTTCGACAAACTGCGCACGCCGGTATTGCCCTTTGATATCTTTGGGCAGGAAAAGGCGGTTTTTTTTGATGAAATTCAGGCCGTCATTGATGGTGAAATTGCCTATGACCGTCAGGACCGCGATTTTGTTTTCAAGCGCCGGGGCGAGTCGCTGTCGATCAAAAACACCGCTAGTGGTATCAAGGTGTTCGGTTTGCTGCAAATTCTGATCGGTAACGAGTTTGTGGCCAAAAATACCGTGCTGATATTCGACGAACCCGAGAACCACCTGCATCCCATATGGCAACTCAAGCTCGCTCAAATGCTGTTGAAGTTGGTTGAGAAAGGTGTGTATGTGATGGTGTCATCGCACAGCCCTTATTTGATTGAGGCCCTCAAGCGGGATGCGGACCGCGCAAAGCTAACGGATCAGGCACGTTTTTGCCTTGCCATAAACCGGACCATTGAGGACAAAGACAGCCTGAGTGAAATTTTTGAAGTACTGGCCGCGCCCTTTGAAACGTTCCGCCAAATGGATGCCGAGGATTTGCGCGATGAATAAGTACAGTTTGAGGCAGCACTTGGCGCAAGAGCTGGGACCCTATTTGTCCACCTTTAAAAAGACCAGTTTTGATGAGATAAATAATGTCCACCTTTGCAGGGATGAAACCACTGCAGAGGTGTATGACTTCGATGCCTACGTGCGTACCCGTAGAACCGATTCCATACCTGCCTCGCCAGATGCCATTCATACAGCAAGCAAAGATCTTTATTTTGTGGAATTCAAAAATCAGCGTATCGGTGACATTGACACAGCACAAATGCAATCCAAGTTTGCGGCTGGTACAGAGATATTGAAGGAACTGCTGAAGGATTTCTCACCCAAGGACTGCAAGTACCATTATTGCGTGGTGTTGAAGAACCAGCCAAGGTCAAAGTACATGGACTTCCGTCACATAGAGCAGAACGTGGTTAGGTTTGGGCTTGCTGAGCTTAATCAAGTGTTAGGTAGTTTTTACGATCATGTCGTAACCGAAAGCGTAGATTTCTATATTAGGGAGTTCCAGAGATTGCAATGCGCATGATTGGAAACTGGCTAGGTGATTTCATGTGGCTGGTGGATGGCAATTTGAAAAGGCAAAATGGATATGATGGCCGGTGCTTGTCACGAAAGATATCCGCTTTTTTATCAAATTAAACCACAGTTTTTAATGGTTAGGTGTCAAGACCCGCATGATTGGGTGCCGATATTTTGAACAAATTAGGCTTTTTAGCTTGCCCCCTTTTCCTCAAGGCTTTCACACCCCATACATCCCCCCACCCGCAAGGTCTGCCGCATAACCGCCTCATCCAACACATTCGCAGTGCCCGTTTCAATGAGGGTGAACCATTGCTGGGCACGAGTGATGCCGGTATAAATGAGCTCACGGGTGAGCACGGGGCTGAGTTGATCGGGCATTATCAGGGCGGTATGCTTAAATTCCGAGCCCTGTGATTTATGCACGGTCAGGGCGTAAACGGTTTCTACGTCAGTCAGGCGGCTGGGTTGCACCCATTGAATGCCATCATTACCATCGCTGCTGGGGTCGCTGCTAGGAAAGGCCACCCGCAGCATATCGGCGCCATCGCTCCGCGGGTAGCGCAGTGTGATGCCAATATCGCCATTCATTAAGCCCAGCTCTGCGTCATTGCGGGTGACCAAAACCGGTCGGCCTTCGTACCAACCACTAGCGGCGCTGATCAAGCCTTCTTGATGCAACCATTGTGCAATGTGTTCGTTCAATTTTTCAACCCCCCAGGGGCCTCGGCGTACGGCACAAAGTAGTTGAAATTGGCTGTGCGCTTTAAGTACTGCGGCGGCCCATTGGTTGAGGGCTTCGGGTGTGGCGGGCACGGGCGGCCGTTGCTGTTGCAGCACTTTCAAGTAATGCGCGTAACCTGCCGGGGCCGACGTATTGTCAGACTGCACTGCAGAGCGTTCGGGCTGACCCTGTACCACCAAGCGGCGCCATGGCGCATGGGCATTTGGTGCTAAGGTGATATGCGTGAGTTCGTGCGGGTTTTGTGAAAGTACCTGACGAACCGTGGCGGGTGCGCCCGCATTCACAGCCTGCGCTAATTGGCCAATACCACTGTTTTGGCCAAAGCGGTGACTGGTGCGCAGCATCACGACCGATTGATCCAAGGCCGTACCCTGGGCATGCTGGGTGTGTGCGGGCAGGGCTATACCGATTTGCGCTAACCAATCGGTGGTTGCAGCCGTGTAATAGCCTGCTTCTGCACGGTGGCATAACTGCCCCAGCACAGCACCGGCTTGAACCGAGGAAAGCTGGTTTTTGTCCCCCAATAAAATCAGGCGCGCGCTCGGAGGTAAGGCCGCCATCACAGCCGCCATCATTTCAAGGTCGATCATCGAGGCTTCATCAATGACCAAAACATCCGTGATCAAGGGCTTATCTGCATGGTGCTTGAAGCGGCGTGTATGCGGCCTGGCACCTAATAAACGGTGCAGGGTACTGACCTTAACCGGAATGGCTTCGCGTATGGCTTGGCCATGGGGTATGGAGGCCAAGGGAAGCTGGTTGACTTTGTCGGCAATCGACGCATTCAATCGCGCTGCCGCTTTGCCCGTAGGCGCCGCTAAGTGGATGCGCAATGGCCGCCCGGCATGGCTGGCCAGTGCCATGGCTTGTAGCACCGCCAATAGCTTGACTACCGTGGTGGTTTTGCCCGTGCCAGGTCCGCCCGTGATAATGGCAAAGGCCGAACGAGCCGCCAAGGCACAAGCCACTTTTTGCCAATCGGGTTCTGGTTGGCTGATGGTGGGTGCTGCAAATAGTACGTTTAATGTGTTGCCCAATACTTCTTGGGGTAGAGCAATGGGGGTTTGAATACGGGCCTCAATTGCCGCCATTAACGATTGTTCATACTGCCAAAAGCGGCGCAAATACAGGCGGGTTTGTGCCTGTACCAAGGGGCTGCTGCTTGCGGCATGGTGCGTGTCATCGGCTACAAGGATGGGGTGTTGCAAAGCCGCTTGCCATTGTGCTAGCGTGATGCCTTGCAATACTTCCGCAGGCAAGGGCGGAGGAGCGGATTCAGCCAAGGTGTTGCCATCGGCTGAGGTTTTGCCTTCAGGCGGTAGCGATAAGGCAAAGCTGGGGTCACGCAGGGTTTGGGCTAAATCAAGGCAAGGGTGGCCACGGCCCAGTTGATGGCTGGCCAGTGCCGCGCCTAGCAATAGCAGGGGCGGAGCATCGGGGGCTTGCGTGGCTAAAAATTGCGCAAAAACGGTATCTAGCGGACGCAGCCATTCATGCTGCTCCCAGCGTTGTATGAGGGCTAATGTATTAGCAGTGGTGCTGAGGTGGTTCATGCGGCATCGTGAGCGTGAGGCGCTGTAAATAATTGGTCTAAGGCTTCAATCAGCTCACGTGGCGGGCGCTCGGCGTGTATGCCTCGGGTAGGGGCCTGGTCACCGCGCAAAAATAAGTAAATAGCCCCGCCCATGTGCTGGTCGTAGTCGTAATCAGGCAGGCGCAATTTCAGCAAGCGGTGTACGGCCAACAAATACAGCACATATTGAAGTTCATAGCGGCTTTTCAATATGGCCTCTTTCATGGCTTGTGCGGTGTAGGCGCTATCAGTCGCGCCAAGATAGTTGGATTTGTAGTCCACCACATAGTAGCGGCCATCGTGCTCAAGCACTAAATCAATAAACCCTTTGAGCATGCCATGTAAGTGTTTGGGCTCAAGCGCAGGGCGCTCAGCCGCATCTAGGGTATGCTTGCAAACCAAACGATCCAGATGTTCGATGGAAACATGGTGAACTGAAAGCCAAAATTCCATTTCCACCACGGTGCTTGTTGCAGGCAGTTGTGCCAAGCTAAAGTGGGTGCCCACTGCCGAGGTGATGGGCTGCTGGATGTAGATCAAAAGCCAATCCGTCAGGGGCTGCGCCATTTCATCCCATTGACGCGATTGGCAACGTTTGAGTACGGTTTCATGAACTTTGTTCGGAAATTGCACCAAATGGCCAAAGCCTTCATGACAAGCCCATTCCATGAGTTCATGTAAAAAAGTACCCGCTGCCGTACCTCGTGGAAAGCCATGCAATAAGCCTGATGATGGGGTATGGCTTTCGCTCAAAGATGGGGCTAGAGCAGCAGATTCATCCGAGGCCACTTCGTGAAATATAGCCTCCTGCGCACTGTCTGCGGCGGTTTGATAGCGCATGGTGGAGTAACTCGCCATTTGCCAATATTCATGTAGGTTGCGTTGGGCTTGACGAGCGGGTCCCCATGCTTTTGTCGGGGGTATTTCTATCGCATGGGGCGCAGGGGCTAGCTCAGTAGCGTCAGCCGGCTCCTCTGGTGCCATATCCATGATGTTTACACACGTACGATCAGCGGCCAGTTCATCTGAGCCTTCTTGATAGCGGCCATCCAACAGGTAGCCCAAGCCACTGTCGCTAAAGTCGGCAATAGGGGCTAGGCCCAGCCAGGTGGCGTAGCGTGCGCGTGTGAGCGCAACATACAGTTTACGCACATCTTCGGCCAGGCGTTCTTCATTGGCCCATTGCAGGATTGGTGCGTCAGGCTCTAAGGCCAGTTTCAGTTTACCCTCGGGGGTATGGTATTTGAGGGGGATATCACTGGCTTTGGTTTGACGCGCATTGCAAATAAAAGGCACAAACACCAATGGATATTCAAGGCCTTTGGATTTGTGTATGGTGACTACCTTGACCAAATTGGCATCACTTTCAAGGCGTATGGTGTGCGGTGTGTTTTTTTGATCTTTTTCCTGCATCAGTTCAGTCAGGTGCCCAATCAAGGCATGTTCACCTTCCAGCACGGTGCTGGCTTGTTGCAACAGTTCGGCTAAGTGCAAAATGTCGGTCAGGCTGCGCTCACCGCCTTCCCCCCAAGTCAGCAGGCGGGCAGGTACTTGAAAGTCGTGCAAAATTCGCCGCAGCATCGGCAATACACCTTGCTTGCGCCAGGTTTCACGGTACGCATGAAATTGCCGCAGCATTTCATCCCAAACGATTTCGTCTTGATTCAACCGCTCAAGCGTGGCCCAATCTTGCTGCAGGGTGCGCGTGGCCAGTGCCGCACGCAAAGTACTGCTGTTGTCGGGTTGCGCACAAGCCATCAGCCAAATGCGCAGGTCTTGCGCTTCTGGGCGGGCATACACCGATTCGCCCTCGGATAAATACACACTGCGCACTTGGTGCCGAGCCAATGCCGCACGGATGGCTTTGGCCTCTTGGCGGGTATTGACGAGTACAGCCATATCTGCCGGGCGCAGCGGTGCCCAAACGGGCAGTTGGGGCGAGGTGTCAGCCGCGTCAAATCCTGCTACGCCTTTTTCACCCAACTTCAATAATCGTGCCATTTCACGCGCACAAATGTCAGCCATTTGTTGGGTGTAGGCTTCTTTGGTCAATTTTTTTCCGTCACTGGGCGCACTCATACGCCAAAGGTTCAGCGCGGCGTGGGTGTTGCCTTCAACGACTAATGCATCGCTACGCCCTTGGGCTGTGACCGCCACAAACGGCACGGGGTTGTTGTCGCCTTGGCGAAACAAGAAAGCCCCTTTGTGCGTTAGGCTATGGGGCCGATTTTCAGCCAGTTCAAAGCAGCGATTAGTGGCATTGACCATGGCCGCAGTAGAGCGGTAGTTGATAGGCAAGGAATACAGCCTATTGTCAACCGCTGATTTGGCCCGCAGGTAGGTGTAAATGTCGGCACCCCGAAATGAATAAATGGCCTGTTTAGGGTCGCCAATCAGAATGGTGGCGGTTTGGCCGCTGTTCGTATTCAATTGGTAAACCGCATCAAAAATACGGTATTGAATGGCGTCGGTATCCTGAAATTCATCGATCATGGCAACCGGAAATTGCTGCCGAATTACCGCAGCCAGTTTTGCCCCGTGGGGGCCTTGCAGGGCGGCATCCAGCCGTGTGAGTAAGCCATCAAAACCCATTTCCGCACGGCGGGTTTGCTCGAATTCAAAGCGGTTTGCGATCCAATGCGCTGCGTGTCCGAGGATAGGTTTTTGAATGCGCGGTACTTGTTGGCGCAAATCGGCAAGGGCTTGCAGGGCAGGGTGAGTGGGGGCTAGGGCTTTGTCGTGCCAGATTTCTTTCATGCCCTCAGGCGTAAGCCGTTCCCAAGCAGGTTTGGTCAATGCCGGTAAGCGCATGGCGGGGTTATCGCGCCAATCTTGAATGTTCTGCAGCCAATTGCTAGCGCTTTTGGTGGTCAGCTTACGGGCATCAAATTGTTTTTGGATGCGGGCATCTTCAATCAGTGCGCGCAGTTGATCTAGCCATTCATGCCAAGGCGCTTTGAGTTGGTTCAGCGCTTTTTGGGCTTCATCAATACTTTGATCGGGTGTGATGGAGCCGGCAAACTGTTCTGCATGGGGCAGTAAATTTTGTACATCACTCAGTAAAGCATCTGGTGAATTCCAGCATTCGATAATGTCCGCTGCGGCCTTGTGGGCTAAGGGGTACATGAAAGTGCGCCAGTAGTCGCGTGCAACTTCTTCCAGCAGTTCTTGATGATCTTGTTCTAGCCGTTGCGTGAATAGGCTTTCACTGTTGAAGGCGTGCTCACGCAGCATGCGGTTGCACCAGCCATGGATGGTGGATATGGCGGCTTCGTCCATCCAATCAGCGGCGATTTGCAGCTTGCGCGCATGGCTGGCCCAAGTGTTTGGCGGGTAGCTGTGGCGCAGCTGGGATAAAAACTCATCGGCATTGTGTGCCTTAGTAGTTGCGGTATCGGTGTTGTTTGTGCCCGCATAAAAATACGCTGCGGCCTGCGCCAGCCTTTCGCGTATGCGGCTTCGCAGCTCTTTGGTGGCGGCATCGGTAAATGTCACCACCAATATTTCAGGGGGTGTGAGAGGGCGGTTAAATGCCGTGGGTGCATCGGCCTGGGATAGCCCATGCCCCAACACCAAACGCACATACAGTGCGGCAATGGTAAAGGTTTTGCCCGTACCTGCACTGGCCTCAATCAGGCGGCTGCCCCTGAGCGGAAATGTCAGGGCATCAAGATGGGTGATGGTCATGCGGGTTCACCTTCGCTATCGGATTTGGCCTTACGCTTTTGCGGTATTTGCTCATTCAGCGGGCCAAGCAATTGATGTGCTAGTGCGCTAAATTCACCATTGGCACTGAGCGCTGCATAATCGGGCCATGTTCTTTGCAGGTAAATACTTCGATCAACTTCTCCGTCTTGTTGATGACTACCGTCATAAATCGCGGCGACATTTGCCACATCCATCAATAAGCCAAATGCGGTTTTAGCGGCCAAGGGTAGGGGGCGCTTCATGCCTTCATGCCATGCGTGCAGTAAATTGTCGATATGCTCGCGGGCTGTTGCTTCTGTCAGTTCAGCGAAGGTGACTGAGCCCACCGGGCTGATGATTTCAGTGGTCACGGGCGTTCCACACAAATGAGCAACTAAGTGCTCAACCCAATGAGGGATTAAACGATGCCGTTTGTACTGGTTTTTGTCATTGATTAAATGACTCGTTTCCAACACAATGCGCCCGCGTTGGCCTTGTTCATTGGTTCTGAAGCCGGTGAGGGTATCGAAAATTTGCAGCGCTAAGGCCGTGCTTTGGTAGCGCACTTCACCTTCATGCGGCTGCAATATTGGCCACTTTGCCAGTGCGGTTTGATAGGCTGTGAGCAGGTCTTGCAGCGGGCCGGTGAGTGACTCAGCCGCAAGATCTCCAAACGCACCCGCAGGCAGTTGTCCGCGGCCGCGCAATTGGGCCACACATTCCTTTTGATACGCTTGAAGTTGCTCGGCAGTGGTATGAATATTCATGTGCTGCGCGATGTGGGCCAGCATTTCATCACGCAGTTGCCATTGATCTAAAGCGTTCAAATCAAAGGGCTCGTGATCCCATTGCGCTTGTTCTGAGGGTTCAAAATACACTTTCAGGCGTTGGCGAAAAAAGGCCTCCACCGGCTTAGCCAAAAAATCGCTCAGGTCTTTGATGCGCAGGGGTTCGGTGCGTTCAAGGGCGGGCAGGGAGCTACCAGCCAAGTGCGGGTTTGAGGAGAATGCATCCGAGGTTTCAGGCCGCCATTCGTGCGCATAGGTAAACAGCCTGGTGGTGCTTTGGGGCTCAGAAAAATAGGCAGTGCTAAATGGTTGTAGCGGGTGTGTGGTGGTCAGTGCTTTGAGTAAAGCATCGGCATCACCCCCTTCAGTTTGCTGTGCAGCCACCCAACCGGCAGCGAGGTGGTCGCGTAACTGGCCTACCAGTACCGATGGGGGTTTTTCTGAATTATCGATAACCGAGCGCCCTACCCACGAGATCAAAAGTCGCTCGCGGGCGGAAAGCAGGGCTTCTAAAAACAGATAGCGATCATCTTCACGCCGTGATCGGTCGCCCGGGCGATAGTCGCGGCCCATCAAATCAAAGTTCACGGGGTGGCGGGTGCGCGGAAAGTCGCCATCATTCATACCCAACAGGGCAATTTGCCGAAACGGAATGGCACGCATGGGCATGAGCGTGGCAAAAGTCACTGCGCCACCCAAAAAGCGTTTATTCAGCTGCGGCGTATCGAGCAGATCTAACCAATAATCACTCACCACTGTCAGTGGCATCGCGCTATCCAGCCCGCTTTGGGCGCAGGTTTTGCGCCAGTCCTCGAGTGCCGATTTAAGTTTTTGTAGGGTGTATTCGTCGGAGGTGCTTTCTGGTTTGAAAAACCGATCAAGCAAGCCCCGTAGGCGTTGGCACCATTGATCGGGTGTGGCTGGGGTGCTGAGTTCTTGCCAAGTGGTCAGTAACTGCTGAATCAGTTGCGCCAGTGGGCCCAGCGCAGCGGCTTCAAGCCCGCCAATGTCATCGTAGGGTTCAATGCCATTCCAGGCGCTGGCGGTAGCACCCGTGGCATAACCCAGTAGCAAGCGTTGAATACCAAAAATCCATGTGTTTCGGCTCCAGGGTTCGGCCAGTTCAGGCGTTAGGCCAAAGCTGGCACGGTGTTTGGCATCTAAGCCCCAGCGGATTTGCGCGCCTTGTATCCAGCGTTTGAGCAGCGGTAGTTGATCGGCACTGATACCAAAGCGTTTGCGCAAAGCGGGAATTTCTAACCAATCCAGCACATGACTCACGCCTAAGCGCAATTGTGGCAGTTTCAGCAGCTGAGCAATGGCATGAACCAATGGGTTATTTTGCCGCTGTGCCTGATCGGCAATGAAGAAGGGGATGTGGCGTTTGTCGTGGCTAGGCAGTAAGCCAAATACGGCCTGAATGTGCGGCGCATAGGTATCGATATGGGGCACCATCACCAGTACATCGCTGGGTTGTAGGCTGGCGTCTGCGTTGAATGCGGCCAGCAGTTGATCGTGCAAAATTTCTACTTCGCGCTGCGGGCTGTGGGCGATGTGGAATTGAATCGAATCATCCTGGGCAGGCACAGGCGGCCATGTTTGACGTGTTTCAGCCAGTGGGCGCAGGGCGCGAATATCGTCTTGCAGTTGATTCAGTAATCGGGGTTGATCGGTGATGTGCGGAAAAAACAGATCAATTTTTTTCTGAATATGGGCAAAGCGTGGCAAGTAGGCGGTGCGGGCATCGGCGCGGTCGTGCTCATCAAGCATACCTATGAAATCGCGCCCTTGTTTGCCCCATGCGGCCAGCAGTGGGTGGGCCTGCATATGCAGGTTGTGATCATCTATCACGCTAGCCGAGCCGTGGCGGCGGGTTTGCCGAAAATGCGTGGCACGCAACAGCATGCGGTCGGGGATGATATCGGCCCAATAAAACTCGCAGGGGTTGTGTATGCACATCAGCACTTCACACCAGCGTGAAATGGCGGCGAGTACTTCAAGGGATTGTTGTGGCAGGGCAGAAATACCCAACACCATCACACGGCGCGGTAAGCGCGCGGGGCGGTGCGCATGCGGCCATGCTTGCACTTGGCGTAAAAATTCGGCATGCACCCCGGCGCGGCTAAGGCAGGTTTTACCGGCATGGGCTTGGCTAACATCTTGCAACAAATCGCGCCAAAGCACGGCTTGCCATTGATCTTCGGTGCTGAGTGGGGCTCGCTGGCCATTGGCTTTGATCAGCACATCTTCACCCGATTCCCAGGCACCCAGCCAATCGGCCCGATACACCTGGTATTGGTCAAACAAATCGGCTATACGCTCGGCCAGTTGTAGGCGCTTGCGCATATCATCATCGTGGCGTAGAAATTGGCTCAGAGGCGCATAAACGGGCTTTTGTAGGATCTCGGGCAATAAGCGCATCACGCGCCAGGTGAGCTGAGATTTTTCAAAGTACGAGGTGGGTTCGACTTGCTGGTGACCCAGCACAGCGCGGTACACACGCCATAAAAAGGGCGCTGGCATGACAAATTCAACCCCTGCGGCAATGCCGCATCCACCCGATTGGTCGGGGCGCATATCCGCAGCCAGTGCGGTGCGCAGCCACTGCGTTACCCCGTTGCTTTGCACCAGTATGGTTTCAGTTTCTAGCGGTGCCAGCGGGTAGCGCTGTACCCATGCCACCAGTAAGTCGCGCAGTTGTTCGGGGTGGTTGCTGTGTATCAGCATCAGGCCTTGCGAGGGCGGCGATTCATGGGAGGTGGGGGGCAAAGGGGGCTCCTGGTAATGGATGAGATTTTAGCTTTTTAGTTAATTTGTTTCAGCAAAAGTATTCCTTTGACAGTTGGTTTTTATTTTGGAACGCGGCTTTGTGGTCTGTCGGGAGTAGTTAACTGTATTCAGGGGCGGTGTTTGTCACGAAAGATGTCCGCTTTTTAGTGAATTAGACCATAGTTTTTAAGGGATGGCTCCGCTCTTTTTTGGGGTTGAGCCAAACTGCTTGATTTCCTTGCCATT
>JAUMCS010000039.1:23236-43404 GCA_032122355.1 Burkholderiaceae bacterium | reverse complement strand
CTTGAGTTCACCTTCAGGGTTAACTCAAGATGGAGTCTAAATACCTGATTTCAATAGCGAAGTCAGAATTTATTCACCATGAAGTCACGGAATCAGGGTGTAAATAGACCCCAATGTGCCTTTGAAGAAAGTCCCTGGCCTTGCGTTGCCACATTCCACGCACTGAATTCATACACAAAAGCTCATAAGCCGGCTTAAATGACTCCTCGTTGAAACTCATAGATGGTAAACACCTTAAATGTGAGGGATTGTAGCTTCTTAAATATAAGCGCGGAGTCTCAGGATGATCTGACTCATAGGCCTTGAAGCTTTTACCATCGTTCCAATCACTAAAAATGATACCCCATATTTTTAACCTGAGTAATGAGTGCTTGCCTTCCAAAGCCCCAACCAATCGGCCGCTAAGTGACAGTAAATTATCCATAGATAATTTTTTGGCATCCTTACTCATAGCTTATTACCCCCGAAAGAGGGAATGCCAAGTACTTTATGTACGCTGACACACAACCCATAAAGCATGGATGGATGAAATGAGAATTGAATCTCATCGCAATATACTCACTTCTGACCCTTTGTCATATTTTTGCAAGAATTCAGCAATTTTTTCAAAAGTGGCCGTTTCAGGCTGATCTGGATGATCAGAGGTATATACATCCGTATTCAATATGCTTCCCAGCATCAACTTGAATCGATTCACATTTACCGGCTGAGCTATAAAAAGAGCCTTTTCATTAGATTTAATAAGATTAATATCCGAAGTTTCATAAAAAGCCGCATGAATCACATCCAACACAAACTCTGTACAGTTTTGACGACCTAAGGTATATGGATTTGCTATAACTGAATAATTCGGATCATGCAATTCTTTGTACGTTGATGATTCTATCACTCTGAGTAATCGACTTTGTAAATCAGCCGATGGAATAATAATACCGGCTTCTAAGTCAGCAACCTTAGAAAAAAAATCAATCGGTACATCCTGCACCAGGTCACTGATATCAGGGCGATTATCTCGCTGATATAAGTTATAAATGGTATAGCCTGTCCGTTTTGTGCCATCGGCTGTATCTATTTCAGAATAAACAGCAAAAGCCACATGCGTAAAATGCATTCCTTCCGGCAACTCAGCCAGCGGCCTGCCCATTCTTGCCAAAATGGCCACTTGCGCCCCCTTCGCCGCCATGGCTTTTTCAACCTTTTCGGCAAAAGGGATAATTTGCTCGGGTGTAAAACGCGCAGCAGCACTTTCAGCACCGCTACCCCCCCATGCCAACGCATAATACACCCCACCCAGCGCCAAGCAAAGTATCAAAATGCCTTGAAAAAAATAACGCCTTGCACCGGATATTTTTAGTGTACGCATGATTGTCCCCTTTGAAAAACAAAAAGATGAACCACTGGTTTCAACAAATCGGCAAATGCGCCCAGTCGGTGGTGTACTGGCGTGATTGACGTTCTTGCCGCATCGCCCAATCTTTGAACATACCACCCGTACTGATCTTAACCGTACCGCGGCCAAAACGTGAGTTAAGTTGATCGATAGTTTGCATCAAACGCATATCATTGGGTATATCAGGCTCAAGTAAATGCCCCTGAACCCTCGTGATGGGCGAAATATCACCCAGCATCACGCCTGCTTTTTGATATTGATACCCATTTCGCCAAATCAAGCTAGCAATATGTTGCACCCAGCGGTTAATCTCCAAACTACTGTGTGTAGGCTGCGGTAAAGGTACCGCCATGCTGGGGTTGTATTGGGGTTGGTCGGGCCTGAAACGGTTGGTCAGCATAAACACCTGCACCCATGCAGCATACCCTTGCTGCGCCCGTAGCTTAGCCGCAGCATTGGCTACAAACACACTGAGCGCATCTTGAACCACCATCAACTCCGTTACCGGCTTACCAAATGAACGGCTACATACGATTTGCTGCTTGTCGGGTGCCTGCTCTTCTAGATCCATACAGGCAACACCCTGCAATTCTCTTTGCGTTTTTTCTAGCACCACACCAAACGCTGAACGCAAAGTGGGTGTATGCGCCATGCGCAAATCCTGCGCCGTTGCAATGCCATATTGGGCCAGCTGCTGGGTGAATTTTCGGCCTATGCCCCAAACATCACCCACCATGATTTGGCCCAATAGCTTGACTTGCTGGGCTTCGCTGAGGTCGTTATAGTTGAACACCCCCTTTGAGCGCGGATGCTTTTTGGCCACATGATTGGCCAGCTTGGCCAAGGTTTTGGTGGGGCCAATACCCACACACACGGGTATACCCGTCCATTTCAACACTTGCTCACGCATTTTGTAACTGAGCTCTCTGATTTTGGCGATACCCGTTAAATCTAGAAAGCTCTCATCGATCGAATACACCTCTTGCCGCGGGGCCAAATCAGCCAAAATGGACATGACTCGGTTCGACATATCGGCATAAAGTGCGTAATTGCTGCTCAAGGCTAAGATGCCATGCTTTTCAGCCAGCTCGCGGCATTGAAACCAGGGTTGCCCCATTTTGATGCCCAAGGCCTTGGCTTCATTAGAACGGGACACCGCGCAACCATCATTGTTTGACAGCACCACCAGCGGCACATGACGCAAGTCAGGCCGGAACACCCGTTCACAGCTGACATAAAAATTATTGCAATCGACCAAGGCGATCTGCGCAGCCATCACTCCACTTCTTCAACCTGTACTGTTTTGAGGATAATGGGCTTGACTAAGATTTTGTAACTATCCAAATCAAACTCATTGGGTTTGAATACCGACAGCTGGCTGGGTATGGTGGCTCTTGAACACTGCGTACCCAAATAGCCCCAGTTATTGACGCGGTGGCGCTGCACCCAACCATCGGCTTCTTCAATCAAATCAATAGCCCCCCGAAACGGCCACATCGCCACCTGCGAATCCATCAAGGCCGATAGCAGCCTTTGATCATGTGCCTGCCGGCTTTCTTGGCCCACGCAAGCGCCCCAACAGGTTTTAATTTGCAAGCCAAAGCAACCTCGCTTAGCTATTTTTTCTTGACCCAGAAGGGATAAACACAAACCCTGTTGCTCGGCCAAGCTTTGGAGCTTTGCTTTGGCCGCATGCATCGATGAGAATAATCCGTATAGCCCTGGGGTAGAACCCAGACTGACCGTTTTACCATCCACAATCTCAGACGTGAGCCCCTGCCCTGCGGCTTGAAGCCGTATTGAAAACAAGGTACGAATTCGGCGTAGGCGCTGGTTATACAAGGGGCTTTGCTCTTTAATCATTTTTGATTCAAGCAAAAGCGCCCCCACCTCGCCTGCTGTTTCAATAAAGTCAATGCGGCGGGTTTGGGCTATCATCCTGGCCTCATCAGGTGCCCGAAGGTGGCTCATGACACGCGCACGAATATCCACACTTTTGCCAATATACAAAGGCAAAGTACCCTCACCCCGAAAAATATACACACCCGCCGTTCGGGGCAAAGCGGCCAAATTAGCGGGATCAATGGTGTGTGTTGAAGAGGTTGCTGGCATAGGTGCCATTGTTCAACAAAGCTTATGCAAATTGAAAGTAACCACTCCCCAAACAAGAAAATCATCTTCCTCTTTGATCAATCGGGGGGGATAGATCGGGTTTTCGGCCAGCAACTTCACCACACCACCCCGACGATGCAAGCGCTTGACGGTAAACTCATTATTCAATTGAGCGATCACGATGTGGTTGTGTTGGGGGTCGATGCTGCGATCAACCAACAGCGCATCGCCCTCATAAATACCGATGCCTGTCATGGAATCCCCCTTGACACGGAAAATGTAGGTAGCCCCTGGGTTGCGGATGAGTTGCTTATTGAGGTCAATGCGTTCTTGAGCATGATCAGCTGCTGGCGAAGGAAACCCCGCCGGCACGTTCCAGCCACACACATTCAGCATGACACCCGCCTCAGCCACCCATACAGGCTGAGGCAAAGAAGTGGATTTTGCAAGCATGTTTCAAATTGTACTGTATATTATTACAGTATGCAAAGTGATGTTTACCCATAGCAAGTTACGCCGAACAATAGAGTCAAACCATTTGAAAATGGCATGAAAAACTTTCATATTCCTTTGCCAATTTCAGCTCTGACCTAGGCACCCCCTCAGAAGATAAAATTCGTCTCTTCAAGAGACCAGACAACTATAGTGACAGAGGGACGATTTTGAATAGCTACTACTTTGTGTAGCTTTACGTGTAACTTTAATGCCAACGCCCAACTAAATCAACAACTTAGTTGGGCGTATGCTAGTTTCTTTTAAGTTGAAAACCTATATAAATCAACAACTTACGCGAGAAAAGTCACTCCCACTCAATCGTCGCAGGGGGCTTTGAACTCACGTCATAGGTCACACGGTTGATACCTCTGACTTCATTGATAATACGCCCTGATACCCGTTTGAGCAAAGCATAAGGCAATTCAGCCCAATCGGCGGTCATGAAGTCAGATGTTTGCACCGCACGCAATGCCACTACGTACTCGTAGGTTCGACCGTCACCCATCACACCCACACTTTTAACGGGCAAAAATACCGCAAATGCCTGACTGGTTAAGTCGTACCACGATTTACCCGTAAGAGGATCGATCTCACGGCGGAGCTCTTGAATAAAAATATCATCCGCACGGCGCAGCAAATCGGCAAAACCTGAATTCACTTCACCTAATATCCGAACCCCCAGGCCCGGGCCTGGGAAAGGATGCCGATAAACCATTTCAGCTGGTAAGCCCAAGGCCACACCCAACTCACGCACTTCATCTTTGAATAACTCTCGCAAGGGCTCTAGTAACTTCAAACCCAACTGCTCAGGTAAGCCCCCGACATTGTGATGACTTTTGATCGTTGTGGCCTTTTTCGTCCGCGTGCCGCCACTTTCTACTACGTCCGGGTAAATCGTACCTTGCGCCAAAAAGGTCACGCCCTTGCTTTGTTGATTTTGCACTTTCAGCTTGGCTGCTTCAGCTTTGAATACATCCACAAATAAACGCCCAATGATTTTGCGTTTTTGCTCAGGGTCGGTTACACCCAAGAGTTCACGCATAAATAAATCACTGGCATCTACCCTGATGACTTTGGCGTGTAATTGCCCCTCGAACATCTCCATGACCTTATCGCCCTCATGCAAGCGCAATAAGCCATGATCCACAAACACACAGGTTAACTGATCACCAATGGCGCGATGAATCAAAGCCGCAGCCACAGAAGAATCTACCCCCCCCGACAAGCCCAGCAACACCTCTTCATCGCCCACCTGCTGGCGAATTCGTTCCACAGCTTCAGTGATGTAATCCCCCATGATCCAATCGCCCTGACAGCCGCATATATCCCGCACGAACCGATGAAATATGGCGGCACCTTGCAGGGTGTGCGTCACTTCAGGATGAAACTGCACCGCATAAAAACCCCGCGCCACATCGGCCATACCCGCAATCGGGCAGCTCGGTGTACTCGCCATCAGTTCAAATCCGGGTGGCAATTGGCTCACCTTATCGCCATGGCTCATCCAAACCTTCAATAAACCACGCCCCTCCGAAGTACGCACATCTTCAATATCTTTCAACAAAGGGGTGTGGCCATGCGCTATCACCTCGGCATAACCAAACTCGCGCGTATCACTCCACTGCACCTGCCCACCCAACTGCACCGCCATGGTTTGCATACCATAACAAATACCCAACACCGGCACACCCAACTCCCACACTACTTGAGGAGCACGCAGCTGATGATCTTCATAAGTGCTGGCATGACTGCCACTTAAAATAATCCCCTTGGGCTTGAATTCAGCAATAAAAGCATCGCTCACATCATTGGGATGAATTTCACAATACACATTGGCCTCACGCACACGCCGCGCAATCAGCTGAGTCACTTGTGAGCCGAAGTCTAGGATTAAAATTTTATCGTGCATATCAATTTGGGTTAACAAATGCTGCAGCTCATGCAGCCTGAGGTTGACGAAAGTGGCGAATGGCAATCACAGCGGCCAAAACTTGTAGTACGGCACACACGAAGAACGGCAAGCCCACCAAAATATGCTGAATAGGCAAATGTGAAACCAAACCCAATAAACCCGCCCCAATCAAAGGCGCCGCCACCGACATGGCACTGGTGAGTGATGAAACCGAACCCATCGCCGTGCCTTGAGCATGATCTGGTGCAGCATTGGAAATCAAACTTTGCACCGATGCATTCACCGTGAAGCCCAACAAATTAAAAGCCATCACAGCCAGCATCATCCAACCTTCCGTAGCCAAACCCCAAGCCACATAAGCCATAGCAGAAGAAATCAAACCTACTTGCACTAAGATACGCGGTTGAAAACGCTTCAACAATACCCGCAACAACCAGCCCTGCACCAAAGCCGCCATTATGCCCACCATAAACAGCGACCAACCGTTTTCCTTGGGCCCCCAACCAAACCGGTGCGAACAATACAAAACCCAAGTCATGTGCAAAATAAATTGAGCCAAATTACTCAAGCCCACAACCCACAGCAATGGCTTTACTCCACGGAGTATAGTTAAACCCTTCAAGGCATTGATCGGATGCGCACGCCGCCAATCAAAAGGTTGACGCTTGTGCGCCGGTAATGACTCGGGTAGCACCCACCAACCATAAATGGCATTGAGCACAGCTAAAGTACCCGCCACATAAAAGGGTAAATGCAAATCTTTGTCACCTAAAATACCGCCTAAAACGGGCCCCAGCATATAGCCCATACCAAACATGGCACCTATCATGCCAAAACGCTTAGCCCTTTGCTCGGGTGTGCTGATATCCGCCACATAAGCGTTAGCCACGGCCGCATTGGCCTGTAACATTCCACCCACGGCCCGCACCACAATCAATACCCACAAAGCATGCGCCATTGCCAAACCAAAAAAAGAGATGGCAAACCCCGTAAAGCCCAAAAGTAAGATAGGCCGCCTCCCAAATTGATCCGACAAGCGCCCCAATATTGGCGACGCGAAGAAATTCGCCAATCCATAAGCCAAACCAATCACGCCATACCAATAGGCCTGATCAGCGGCTGAAGTCGTGAACTCTCCAACCCAATGAGGCAAAACAGGAATGATCAAGCCCACGGCCATCATATCGATGAAGACCGTGAGCAATATAAATGGCATGGCAGGCGCTCGACCTACCCCAGGGGTTGCAACAGTCACCAGCCCTTACTCCATACGATAGTTAGGGGCTTCTTTGGTGATCTGCACGTCGTGCACATGGCTTTCGCGTATACCGGCTGACGTAATTTCAACAAACTCTGCTTGCTCATGCATTTGCTCAATGGTGCTGCAACCACAATAGCCCATTGCTGCGCGTATGCCTCCAGCCATTTGAAACACAATCGATACCATCGAACCCTTGTATGGCACACGACCCTCAATACCCTCAGGTACCAATTTATCGGCATTGGGGTTGGCCGCCTCTTCAGTATCCTGAAAATACCGATCCGCTGAACCCGCACGCATCGCACCAATCGAGCCCATGCCACGATAGCTTTTATAACTCCGCCCTTGATACAGCACCACTTCACCGGGTGCTTCTTCTGTACCGGCAAACATTCCGCCCATCATCACGGCACTGGCACCCGCTGCAATCGCTTTAGCAATATCGCCCGAGTAGCGGATACCGCCATCGGCAATGGCCGGCACGCCGGCGCCTTTCAATGCAGTAGCCACATTATCAATGGCGGTAATTTGCGGCACACCTACACCCGCCACAATTCGGGTTGTGCAAATTGAACCCGGGCCAATACCCACTTTCACGCCATCCGCGCCGGCTTCTACCAACGCCAAGGCAGCAGCACCGGTGGCTATGTTGCCACCAATCACATCCACATGGGGGTAATTTTGCTTGACCCAGCGCACACGCTCAATCACTCCAGCACTGTGGCCATGTGCAGTATCCACCACCAGTGCATCCACGCCTGCTTTGACCAAACACTCCACACGCTCTTCCGTGCCTTCACCCACACCCACAGCTGCACCCACGCGCAGCTTACCCTGGGCATCGCGTGCCGCATTGGGAAAATTCGTTTGCTTGGTAATGTCTTTCACCGTCATCAAACCACGTAACTCAAAGGCATCGTTCACCACCAATACCCGTTCTAATTTGTGTTGATGCATCAGGGCTTTACCCTCTTCCAGCGAAGCACCTTCAGGCACGGTAATCAAACGCTCACGCGGGGTCATGATGTCAGATACGGGTACATCCATACGAGTTTCAAAACGCAAATCACGCCCAGTCACAATACCCACCACTCGGCCAGCGCTCATCACCGGAAAGCCGGAAATACCATGCTTTTCTGAAAGCGTTTTTACCTGACGAACCGTGGTATCGGGCCCAATCGTAATGGGGTCACGCAAAATACCCGATTCATAGCGCTTAACCCGCGCGACCTCCGCCGCCTGCTGAGCAGGCGTGAGGTTTTTATGAATAATGCCGATGCCACCTTCTTGGGCAATGGCAATGGCTAATCTGGCTTCTGTCACCGTATCCATGGCGGCTGAAACCAAAGGCATATTCAAAGTAATGTTCCGGCTCAACTGCGTGGCTAATCGGGTATCACGTGGCAATACCTGCGAAAAAGCGGGGACCAACAAAACATCATCAAAAGTGAGCGCCTTACCTAGGATGCGCATAACAGTTACTCCAATGACAAAATACAATTATAAAAGCTCTCACCCACTTAACCGAAATAAACCATCAGGAATGGGCGGGTTTATTTTGAGAAGAATGCGCTCGGGCGCGCTTCGATGCGGATGCCTTATTTTGCTTTTGGTAACGCTGCCTTCTTGCCTCTTTGGGGTCCACCCTCAAACCTCGGGTAAGCTCAATGCGGTCACCCTCTTTTAGCAAGGTTTCCAAGCTTTTAAATTTACCCCATATGCTAGCCGCGTATCGGCTAGCCTCTGAACCCAAAATAAATTCTGGGGCCATCGCTTTAGGCACAGCAGAAATCAGCTTTGACATCGCATCCGCCAGTGTTGCCCCCTGCGGCAGCATCAACTCCAAGATTTGAGTGCTTCTGGGTTCAGGCGCCCATACCACCGTTATTTTGAGCATATCATCGGGGCCCGTAGACACTCTCGGCTCGTTTCACAAAAGAATCGACCAAAGTATTCGCAATTCGATCAAATACAGGGCTCACCAAGGCCTCTAATGCCAAACTGCGAAAGGCATAGCGCAAGTCAAGTTCAACGCGACAAGCGCCCACATCTGAAAGCTCACCTGGCTCAGCACCGGAACGTCTACCCAAGGGAATAAAGTCCCATGCCCCTTCTAGCAATGAAAAAGGCCCGTCGACCAGCTCTACGACCACTCGCTGATTTGTGATGTGTGTATTTCGAGTCGTGAAGGCATGTTTGATACCCGAGAAAGACAAACCCAAGCGTGCAGTCATGCTGTGCTCAGATTGCTCTAGTACCTCAGCACGATCGCACCAGGGCAAAAATTGCGGATACGCAGGAATATCCACGACCAAATCAAACATTTGGCGCGCTGAGTACCACAATAGAACCGATTTCTTTACATGCTTCATACAATCATGCTATTGTAATCGTGCAAAATGATGCCCGTCACCCCACCTTGAAGAATTACCATGAGCACCTCTGCATCCCATAAAAAAACAGCCCAAGGCAAAAAAACTGCACCGGCACTGATTGCAGAAAATCGCCGCGCCCGATTCGAATACCATATTGAAGAACACCACGAAGCAGGAATGGTCCTGCAAGGCTGGGAGGTCAAAGCCATACGCTCTGGCCAAGTACAACTCACCGATGGTTATGTGGTCATAAAAAATGGCGAACTCAGCCTGATTGGCTGCCGTATCAATGCATTGCGCAGCGCATCCACCCATGTCAATCCAGAAGCCGACCGCACCAAAAAACTACTCATGCACAAAGCCGAAATTAGGCGGCTCATCGGCAAGGTCGAGCAGCGGGGCTACACTTTAGTGCCGTTAAACCTGCACTTCAGCCAGGGCCGGGTAAAAGCTGAAATTGCACTAGCCAAAGGTAAGGCCGAATACGATAAACGTGAAAGCATCAAAGAACGTGAAGGCAAACGTGAAGTCGAACGCGCCATGAAGCAGCGCCACCGCTAAACGCATGCAGGGTGGCTAATTAAATCAGCTCCCCTGTCAAGTCATGCCCATTCACACTGACGATTCGAACCTTGGCAAATTCGCCCACCTTGATGGTTTTAGACGCTTTGGTTGACGGCAATATTGTCACACTGCCATCAATCTCGGGGGCATCAGCATAAGTTCGGCCCACACCCCCCTTTTTACCCATGGCAATGGCACGATCCACCAGGACTTGCATCACCGCACCCTGCCGGCGTTGTAGCCGCTGAACGGAAACGGCTTCTGCTTTAGCCATAAAGCGGCTTTGCCGTTCTTGCCTAATCACATCGGGTAAAGCCCCTGGTAAATCATTCGCCGCAGCACCCTTCACGGGTGAATATGCAAAACAGCCCGCGCGATCAATCTCAGCGGCCTCAACAAACTCCAGCAAATGCTCGAACTCGGCTTCGGTTTCGCCCGGAAAACCCGCGATAAAAGTACTGCGTATCACCAATTCAGGGCATTGCTGGCGCCATTGTTGAATACGCTCAAGGTTGCGTTCACCCGATGCAGGCCGCTTCATACGGCGCAATACATCAGGGTGCGAATGCTGCAATGGCACATCCAAATAAGGCAATATATGGCCTGAAGCCATCAGTGGCAGTACCTCGTCTACATGGGGATACGGATAAACATAATGCAAACGAACCCAAGCGCCATAGGGGCGGGCTAAATCACCCAATTTTTCGCACAATTCAGGTAGGCGCGTTTTTACGGGCTTGCCATCCCAAAAACCGGTGCGATATTTAACATCCACGCCATAAGCACTGGTATCTTGGCTGACTACCAACAGTTCACGCACGCCCGATTCAAACAAACGCTGAGCTTCGCCCAAAATATCCCCAATTGGCCGTGACACCAAATCACCCCGCATGGAAGGGATAATACAAAAAGTGCAACGGTGGTTACACCCTTCACTGATTTTAAGGTAAGCATAGTGTCTTGGCGTGAGCTTGATACCCTGCGCAGGTACCAAATCCACAAATGGATCATGGGGCTTAGGCACATGCCGATGCACGGCATCCATCACCTCATCGGTTGCGTGCGGGCCCGTCACAGCCAACACTTTGGGGTGCGTTTGCGCCACCAAATTACCCCCATTTTCCGTTTGTTTGGCCCCTAAGCAGCCGGTCACGATCACGCGGCCATTGGCAGCCAATGCCTCTCCAATCGCATCTAAACTCTCCTTCACCGCTTCATCGATAAAACCGCAGGTATTGACAATCACCAAATCAGCCCCTTCGTAGGACTTACTGGTGGCATAACCCTCTGCGCTCAGCTGAGTCAGTATCAGCTCTGAGTCTGTTAATGCTTTAGGGCAACCCAAAGAAACAAAACCAATTTTGGGTACCGCAGCGGAATAGGTTTTGGCTAAATCGGTCATGGGTGTAGGCATATCAAAAGTAGAAGTCATATGGTGGGTACCCAAGCTAGGGCTTGTCTTTCGGAGGGGTCATAGAAAAAGTCGAGAAAAAAGGAACACTGCCGGATGGAAAAGGGGATGGAAACTTTTTTAACATATCTTGTGATTGTTCCAGCCACTGGGCCCATACATCGGGCACCAAAGCACTGGGCTCATACAAGCCTTTGGACTGTTCTGCTAAGTGCTGCTGGTAAGCTAAAAATGCCTCAAAATTCGAGTCCAAATAACGCCCCATCAAGCCCTGCATCGCATGGCCGTAGAATCGGATAATGTTGCTCAACATAGCCGTTGAAAACATCGGTACACCCGCAGTTTCCTCTTCTAAGATAATTTGCAATAAAATACTTCGGGTGATATCGGCATCGGTTTTGGCATCCTGCACTATAAAAGGTTTGGCCTGCAAAACCATTTGTTTCACATCACTCAAGGTGATGTAGCTACTACTTTTTGTGTCATATAAACGCCGGTTCGGATACTTCTTAATCACCTGCACCGCCGAAGATGGCTGTTGATTGATGGTCATGCTGAATTTCCGTTCTATGAAGCGTTATGAATCAACCACTCATGTAGGGCCGGCGTGCTGGGTGCCACATACAACGGCCCATATTCCGTGAACATATCCTTATCATGCGCACCGTATGCCACAGCCACACTGGCCACACCCGCATTTTGGGCCATACGTAAATCATGAGTTGTGTCACCAATCATCAAAACCTGCTCAGGTGCCACACTCAACTCATCCATCAACTCTAGCAGCATCAAGGGGTCGGGTTTAGATAGCGTTTCATCCGCAGTGCGGGTAGCATCAAACAAGCCTTTCAAATCCACATGAGCAAGCGCCTCATCTAAGCCACGGCGGCTTTTACCCGTGGCAATACTGATCCAATGCTGACGCAATTTGAGATCTTGCAGCATAGCCAAGCTGCCCTCAAATAAGCTGATCTCGTGCTGGGCTGCCAAATAATGCTGTCGATAACGCCGACTTAACTCTGGATATTGTGTGGCTGGCAAATCCGGTACGGCATGCTGCAGGGCATCATTCAAACCCAACCCAATCACATACGATGCTTGCTCCTGTGTTGGTCGTGCTAAGCCCATGTCTTGACAGGCATTTTGAATACAGCGCACGATCAATGCAGTTGAATCAAACAAAGTACCATCCCAGTCAAAAACGATCAAGCTATATCGATGATTTTTTCTCATTATTACCCCACCCTCATCTGGATTATCCCGCCAAAGCTTGCAAAAAATTCAAGCAATCAGCGGGAAGTTGGCATGTAATGACCATACGCTCGCCATGAATGGGGTGATTAAATTCGATTTGTTGCGCATGTAAAAACATACGCCCAAAGCGATAAGTGCCTCGGCTTAAGTCGCGATTGTGCAAAAAATCACCGTATTTAGGGTCGCCGACTATCGGATAATCCTGATGAGACAAATGCACCCGAATTTGATGGGTACGCCCCGTTTTGATGTGAACATCCAACAAACTGTAATTCGAAAGATGTTGCACCGCATTCACCAGGGATATCGATCGCAAACCTTCGGGGTGATCGGCACTCACCGCACGCACAACACGCTGCCCCTGTGCGTCTAAGCATTTTTGCAAGGCTTGATCAATCACCTTCACATTTTTCGGCCAATGCCCCACCACCAGTGCAGCATAAGACTTTCGAATTGATTTTTCAGCTCCACCTTTGCCATGCTGGCGAAATTGATCTTGCAGCGCCGTTAGGGCACTGCGTTTCTTCGCCAAAATTAAAATGCCAGAAGTTTCTCTGTCAATACGATGCACCAACTCCAAAAATCGCGCCTGTGGTCGAACTTGCCGCAACTGCTCTATGACCCCTGAACTCACCCCTGAGCCCCCATGCACCGCTACACCGCTGGGTTTATCAATGATCAGCAAATAGTCATCTTCGAACAATATGGGAAATTCACGACCCAAAATTTTTTTCTCTACATCTCCCTGCGCCATACGTACAGGTGGAACTCGAACACAGTCGTTTATTTCTAGTCTGGCATCTGCTTGCGTCCGTTTTTTATTAATTCTTACTTGACCTGAACGAATTAATTGATAAATATGAGATTTGGGAACACCCTTCAGATGCCGAATCAAGAAATTATCTAATCTTTGCCCCTCAGAAGACTCATCTACCTGAAAAAGGCGAACATTTTGAAGGTTGGAGTGATTTATAATCGGCTGAGCCACGATACGATTGTTGGATGTGAATTGGATGAAGGAGTTTACTCGGACACCATCAATATATCTAGGCACCGAACGGAGGTTCGCATACCCTATTTTCGCACAACAAAGCTAAGCGCACACTTCATCTACTCGCGTTTTCACTCTGTTGTGTTCAACTTAAGTCATGATGCCATGTGCATCTATGACACACCCATTGAAACTAAGCAAATGAAACGCATGCTCATTAACGCCACGCAGCCCGAAGAAAGGCGCTTGGCGATTGTCGAAGGACAAAAACTTCTTGATTTTGAAACGGAAATCGAAGGCCGTGAACAACGCAAAGGTAATATCTACAAAGCGGTTGTTACCCGAGTAGAGCCCTCACTTGAAGCTTGTTTTGTGGATTACGGTGAAGAGCGCCATGGCTTCTTACCTTTCAAAGAAATTGGAAAAGAGTACTTCAAACCTGGTGTTCCGCTGAAAGATGCTCGCATTCAAGATGTCATTTCCAACGGCACTGAACTCATGGTTCAAGTTGAGAAAGAAGAGCGCGGCAACAAAGGTGCTGCCCTTACCACATTTATTAGCCTGGCCGGACGATACTTGGTATTGATGCCGAACAACCCCCGAGGTGGTGGAGTCAGCCGCCGAATTGAAGGCGATGAACGGGAAGAGCTCAAAGAAGCCATGGAGCAACTCCAACACCCCAAAGGCATGAGCTTAATTGCGCGAACAGCGGGTATCGGGCGTACTGCAGCCGAGTTACAGTGGGACTTGAACTACATGCTCAAGCTCTGGTCTGCCATTGATGCGGCTGGCAAGGCAGGTAAAGGGGCATTTCTCATTTACCAGGAAAGCTCTTTGGTTATTCGGGCCATACGCGACTACTTCACTGCAGACATCAGTGAAATATTGATAGATACTGATGACATTTTCGAGCAGGCGCATCAATTCATGACGCACGTCATGCCTGATCAAGATCACCGTGTCAAACGCTATCGCGATGATACCCCCCTGTTCAGCCGGTTTCAAATTGAGCATCAAATTGAAACCGCCTTTAGCCGCACGGTTAACCTGCCCTCTGGCGGTGCGATTGTCATTGACCACACCGAAGCACTGGTATCGGTCGATGTCAACTCAGCGCGCGCTACACGTGGTGGGGATATCGAAGAAACGGCTACTCGCACCAACCTAGAAGCCGCCGATGAAATCGCGCGTCAAATGCGTTTGCGCGATTTGGGCGGATTGATTGTGGTTGACTTTATTGACATGGAAGAAACGCGCAACCGGCGCGATGTTGAGCAACGCCTCAAGGATTCTCTCCGTCAAGACAGAGCACGTGTTCAATTTGCTTCCATCAGTAAATTTGGTTTATTAGAAATTAGCCGCCAAAGGCTACGCCCAGCCTTATCAGAAGGCTCGCACACACCCTGCCCGCGTTGTAATGGCACAGGTCATATCCGCGATACGGAAAGCTCCGCATTACAAATCCTTCGGATGGTGCAAGAAGAATCCATGAAGGACAATACCGCCGCAGTGCATGTGCAAGTTCCAGTTGAAGTCACCTCATTCTTACTCAATGAGAAGCGACATGAGATCAGCAAAATCGAAATCAAACAGCGCGTCAACGTTCTGTTAATTCCCAATCCTCATATACATACCCCTAATTACAAATTAGAACGCCTCAAGCACGATGACCCGCGCATTGATTCACTGCGTGCTTCATATACCATGATTGAAGAACCGGCTGATGAGCTGGCCATCACTCGGCGAGAACAAAGCAAACCTAAGCAAGAACC
Organism: Burkholderiaceae bacterium; assembly: GCA_032122355.1. Taxonomy (GTDB): domain Bacteria; phylum Pseudomonadota; class Gammaproteobacteria; order Burkholderiales; family Burkholderiaceae_C; genus RFTU01. The sequence continues at coordinate 27,867 of JAUMCS010000039.1, read as the reverse complement.
TGTCATCAAAGGCGTATTGCGTGATGAACCCGCACCACCAAAGCCCACAGCATCTGCTCGTAAAGCCAAAGTAGAACCAGAAAGCACCAGTACTGGGGGCTTCTTTGGTTGGTTGCGTAAATTTTTAGCCGGAGATACTGAAACCACCGGCACAACAGCCAAACCCCGAGCAGAGGCAGCACCCGAGGTGAAACCTGTTCCCCCTACCCACAGAAAACCACGAGAAGGTCGTGGTGAAGGAAAAACCAAATTCCAGTCCGAATCTCGTCCAGCTCAAGGTCAACGGCCTACTGCGGCACCACTCGAACCGAATAGCGGCGCCAAAACCAATAACCGTAGCCATAAAGAAAAAACTATCGCTTATCCTACGCCTGCTGGTTTGGAAGAAAATAGCTCACCTGAGACCCAAGGCAAACGAGATCGAAGGCCTGCAAGACATGAACGGGGAGGGCGTAACCGTCCTACATTATCGCAGGATTCTGGCGAAGCACTGGGTGAAGCGGCACCAGCAGAACATGCGATTACCTCCGCAGAGGCACTCAAGTCAGTGGACACATCCGTAAAAGTCACCACTGAAACAGACGATGGTTCACGACATGGCCGCCGAAGAAACAACAATCGCCACAGAACGCATACTGAGGCGCATCAACCACTCCCCCCAGATTCAACAACGCCAGTCGATACTGGGCAAACATTAACCGTAGCAACTGCAGCGACCATTCCAGAGGAAAAAACTCAAGGACAAGTTAAGGTTACTCAAAATAAACCATTACCACCTCAGACCCCTTACGTTCTACCCATAGAAGATCTTCAGTCCATCACACAGAATGTACAGCTCATATGGGTACATTCCAATGCTGACAAAATTCGTGAGGCACAAGAACTCATTGCCTCTATGCCTAAACCTGCACATGTACCACGCCCTCCACGCCCGGTACAAATCATTGATGAGGGGCCTTTAGTACTGGTGGAAACACGGAAAAATCTCGGCAATCTCAAAATGCCATTTGATTCCTAGAAAAAATTTTTAAAGCTCTAGCCTGCTGTTTTGATATTACATTCACGATATGAATGCGATTCAAGAGAATAAGGGGATTGAAAGAAAAAGACACTTTCTGAGCAATGGCCGAGATGAAATTGAAACCATTCGATTGGAGTGTCCTTCTGGTATAACCTTATCCAGAACACAGCTTATATTCCACCCACCACAGTTAGATACCCTATACCGTAATACTGCAAAAATAGATTTCAAAGAAACCTCATTATTTATTCAAGTATTACTGAATGGTTCAGTTACCCTTCAAGAGGTTAATTCATCAAAAGAACACCATCTAAATCAAAATGGATTTTTCTTTAGCATCGCACGAGACAAACAAATTTCCTACCAATTCGACACCCATACCGATGTACGATTGGTCACCTTAACATTTCCACTCTCATTGATTGAAAAATTATTTGGATCTTATTATTTCAAGGTATTTATATCACAGCTAGAAGATAGCTCAGAAAATACCATATCATTTATCAAGAGATTATCGATTTTCTCCAATCCCGCTTATTTTGAATATCCCGAGAAAAAAATCTCTGAATCAGAAAAAATAAGAATTCAACAATCAGCTATTGATTTTCTCATCTCATTAGCCGAATATCATATCAGCGACAAAACCAAGAATAAATTTCTCAACACCGAAAGTATCGCCCGTATCCTGTACGCTGAGATTGAGAAAACCGGGGGAAAGTTGATCTCTTACGCCGAAATTGAGAACCGGTTCCATATCTCAGCTAGGGCAATTAATCTAAAGTTTATGCATACCTACGGGATTTCACTTGCCAAATTTGCTCAAAAAACACGCTTCAATGAAGCTGCTCGACTCTTACAAAAAACCATGACTCCCCTAAAAGTTATATCCAATCTGTTGGGATATTCCAACGTTAATAACTTTATTTTAGCTTTCAAGAAAGAGTTTGGGCACAGCCCAATCAAATACCGTACAATTTCAAAAAATTATGAACCGACTAGTAACTCATCCCATACTGAGCAATGATTCATTTCTTTGATTGGAATAAACCAACCAAAAAAGATCTCAGCAAGAATCTTATACGCACTGTCTTTTTACTTGCCTTTTCTTTTCTAAACCTCTCAACAAAAGCACATTCTGCCACCACTGGGCTAAGCTCTACTCCTAAAACCACTTCTTCGACAGATGCAGGGACGTTAAACAAACAAATTGAGTCCCAGCTCCCTTCGACCAAGCGTATTATCATCCCTCGGCCCTCCTCCCCGTTGGTAGATATACCAACCACTCCAACAACACCTTCTCAAGATGAAACCGTTCGATTCACCTTGAAGGAAATTATTTTCAAAAATGCCAAGCTCCTCGACACAGTTTCACTTCAAAATGCCTGTTCTGAGTTTCTTAACCAAGAACTTGACATCGAGGACCTAGAAAGTATCAAGGCCAAAGTGATCGCGGCCTATCGTAAGCAAGGTTATGTCGTCGAAACCATACTCCCTGAGCAAGATTTAACGGATGGCACCCTCATTATTGACATAATTGAAGCAAAGGTAGGTAAATTCTTCATCGTTCCAGACGCAGACCTAGAAATATCTGACTCGCTTTTTCAACGTATCCAGGGAGCCATCGCCCAAAATAACCCCCCAGATTCACCCCTTGATTTAAATGACTTCGAACGCATCGCCTTATTAATAAGTGATTTAAATGGAATCATCCCTATTCCGTCTATCAAAGCGGGTGATGAAATAGGAACCACAGATCTGATTCTTCGATTAAGTAAAAAACCCTTGTTCCGCGGTATTGCGCTGGTAGATAACACAGGTAGCAGCAACACCGGACTTTCACGCTTATCGACTCAGCTATCCTGGAGTTCACCTTTTCACCGAGGTGAATTGATCGCATTATCCACATCAAAGAATGAAAACAGCACATTTTTTCGTCTGGGCTACACAACCCCCATCACCATCGGAAACTCATGGAGCGGAACCATTTGGGATATTAATGCCACTCATATGCAATATGAAATTTTATCCAAAGCAGTCGATTTGGGTACGCTTGAACCACCTTCCGGCCAGTCAAAATCATTCAGTACCGAAGTCAGTCAGCCACTTTATCGCTCTTTATCTGCCAATCTCTCGGTTTCGGCAGGCTATTTGCAGCGTGAAGCGGCTGATAAAGATAGAAACATCTATGATACTGACACCAAAATCACCACGGGTGAAGTTTACACCTTGGGTATTAACGGCAACTACTTTGACTCATTTCTCATGGGTGGCGTCAACCAATTTAGCCTAAAAGTCAATCGAGGTGTATCAAAGTACATCGGAAATCAATCCACCATTGAAACATCCAATCAAGATGGTGCAGCTGGTCGTTTCTGGAAAACCGTTTTTTCCGTCGCGCGTCAACAATCATTTAAAAATTCCTGGTCATTAACCTCTACCCTCCAAGCACAGCAAGCGAACAAAAACCTAGAGTCCAGTGAAAAATTCACTTTAGGTGGCGCCAATTCAATACGTGCCTTTCCTGGCAGTGAAGGGGCTGGCAGTCGAGGTTTTACTATCAAAAACGAACTTACCAAAATCATCAACGATGACCTGCAAATTTCTGTTTTTTATGACTGGGGCTGGGTACACAAATACATCATTCGTCGGGGGCCCCAAGGCCAAAAACTGCCTCTGTACGATAATGAACTGAATACGGGCTCTATGAGTGGTTATGGTTTTAACATCAATTACAACCCCATCAACGACCTGAACATCAACCTAACTTTGGCTAGACGAGCCAAACCCAATCCATTTGCCATCCAAAACAATCCCGAAAAAAATGGACTCGATTCAGATGGCACATTAAAGATGAACCGACTGTGGCTAACTCTGAACTATAAGTTTTAAACAAATTGGAGTGTGCGCACACCTGCGGCAGTGCCTATCAAACACTTGTCAGCTTTGTGCCGAGCAAAAATTCCCACCGATACCACACCAGGCCACTGATTAATTTCAAGCTCCATCGCCAGTGGGTCGTTAATTGACAATCCCTTCACATCCAAAATGGGATGGCCGTTATCCGTCACTATGCCCTGTCTGAGGTTTGCCACGCCACCCCATTGGCTAAACCTTCTAACAATTTGTGAGCTAGCCATGGAAATCACTTCAACAGGCAATGGAAAATGGCCTAATGTTTCCACATATTTAGATTCATCGACAATACATACAAATTTATCTGCCAAATCAGCCACAATTTTTTCTCTGGTCAGGGCAGCCCCACCCCCCTTAATCATAAATCCCCGGTGATCGATTTCATCCGCGCCATCAATGTAAACAGCAATTCGTTGTACTGATTGCGCATCAAAAACCGCTATACCATGAGACAAGAGTCGCTGAGTACTTTGCTCAGAGCTAGAAACCGCTCCCGGTATAAGATGTTTGATTTGAACAAGCGCATCAATGAATTTATTCACTGTCGAGCCAGTACCCACACCCACGATTTCACCAGGAACCACATAATCCAGGGCCGCAAGACCCACCTGTAACTTCATTTCATCTTGTGTCATATCACCCACTTTGTTTTACACCCAGCAAAAATGCTGTAACAATATCACCATTATGGCTTTAA
>JAUMCS010000039.1:14736-23226 GCA_032122355.1 Burkholderiaceae bacterium | reverse complement strand
TTCCCTACTCCTTTGCTCGGCCGTTTCTATTTGGTCTTGACCCTGAAACAGCCCATGACCTGACACTGAGCACCATCAGCAAGTTGCAAAACACTCCTGCTCAATGCACTTGGGCGCAAGAGCGTATATCAGATCCGATTGAATTGGCAGGTATTCGTTTTCCTAATCGCATCGGTTTGGCTGCAGGCTTAGATAAAAACGGCCGATGCATCGATGGTCTTGGCGCCATGGGATTCGGATTTATTGAGGTCGGCACAGTGACCCCTCTGGCTCAAGCCGGAAACCCTAAACCCCGAATGTTCCGCATCCCTGCTCAACAAGCCTTGATCAATCGTTTAGGCTTTAACAACGATGGCCTAAATACATTCCTGAATAATGTCAAAAAAGCAAAGGGGTTTCAGCAATCCGGAGGTGTGCTTGGCCTGAATATTGGCAAAAATGCCCAAACTCCGATCGAACGAGCCGCTGATGATTACCTGTTGGGCCTCAACGGTGTATTTCCCTATGCCGACTACATCACGGTTAACATATCAAGCCCCAATACTCAAAATCTGCGTCAGCTACAAGAAGATCAGGCTCTTGCTACGCTCTTGGGTACTCTGATGGAGCGCAAATCTCAATTGAGTACTGAATTGAACAGAAACGTACCTCTGTTTCTTAAAATTGCTCCAGACTTAAGTGCTGATCAAATCAGTCGTATGGCAAATTTACTATTAGCCCACCGTATTGATGGCGTCATTGCCACCAATACCACGGTTTCTAGGGAGCAAATCAACGGGCTGCCTCATGCTCAAGAAACCGGTGGTTTATCCGGTAGCCCTGTGCTTCAAGCTAGCAATCGAGTCATATCGCAATTACGTTCGGCTTTAGGCCCAAATTTCCCGATCATAGGCGTAGGCGGAGTGATGAGCGCAAACGATGCAATCAGTAAAATCGAGGCCGGGGCTGATTTAGTTCAAATTTATACAGGGCTGATTTACCACGGACCAGCATTAATTCCTCAATGTGCAAAAGCCATTCGCACCTCGAAGAATTTTTAAATACAAAAAATCAGAAAATCAACTTGACCCCTGTCTTTTCTTGTAATTCACCAGGGGTCACACTCGGTGCGAGCTCAATAACCTTCAGCCCCTGCGGGGTGACATCCATCACCGCCAAATCAGTAATGATGCGGTTCACTACACCCAGACCGGTTAAGGGCAATGTGCACCGCGGCAATATTTTGAGATCGGTTGTACCATCTCTTTTCCGAGCAATGTGTTCCATTAGTACAATCACCCGCTTGACACCGGCCACCAAATCCATGGCACCGCCCATGCCCTTCACCATTTTGCCCGGTATCATCCAGTTGGCCAGATCACCCTTGTCAGTGACCTGCATGGCTCCTAAAATAGATAGGTTAATCTTTCCAGCTCTGATCATAGCAAAACTGTCATGGCTACCAAAAATACTACTGCCATTTATGGTTGTTACGGTTTGCTTGCCCGCATTAATGAGGTCAGGATCAACCTCTTCCTCGGTAGGAAAAGGGCCAATTCCCAACATACCATTCTCACTTTGTAACCATACTTCTTTCGTCACAGGCACATGATTAGCGACCAAAGTAGGCAAGCCAATACCTAAATTCACATAAAAACCATCTTCCAACTCTTCAGCGGCACGAGCGGCCATTTGATCGTGTGTCCAAGGCATAGTTGAATAACTCCTCAATTTCAAATACCAACTCGTTCAGTAATCGTACGGTTTTCAATCCGTTTTTCGGGATGTGCATTCAGTATGATTCGGTGTACGTAAATGCCTGCCAAATGCACTGCATCAGGGTCTAGTTCGCCGTTTTCAACCACCGACTCCACTTCTGCAATAGTCAATTTACCAGCCATAGCGGCAGCCGGGTTAAAATTGCGTGCTGTGCGCCTAAAAATCAGATTACCACTACGGTCTGCTTTCCATGCTTTCACAAGCGCAACATCAGGGACCAAGGCCTGTTCCATCAAATAGGTTTGGCCGTTAAATTCGCGGGTTTCTTTACCTTCTGCCACCAAGGTACCCACACCGGTTTTTGTAAAAAAGGCCGGTATACCCGCACCACCTGCCCGCAATTTTTCTGCTAATGTACCTTGAGGCGTAAATTCCAGTTCAAGCTCCCCGGATAGGTACTGCCGCTCAAATTCTTTATTTTCACCCACATACGATGAAATCATCTTTTTGATTTGCCGAGTATGCAATAGCAAGCCCAAACCAAAATCATCCACTCCGGCATTATTAGAAATCACCGTGAGATTTTTCACACCTGAATCGCGTAAGGCAGCTATGAGGGCCTCGGGAATACCACAAAGGCCAAACCCGCCCACAGCGAGCAATTGCCCATCTTGAACCACACCACTGAGTGCAGCCTGCGCACTGGGGTACAACTTGTTCATTTTTAAACCACCCTACCTTACAACGGTTTTTAAGAAAGCATCAGCATTGCTTATGAATGAGCTTAACTGAAATTGCTGTGCATTTTCTCTAGATGCATAAAAAAACAGGCAATTTCAAACAGCTCAAGACTGTTCAAAACTGCCCACGGTTACAAAAGCCTAAAATGGCGTTAGTCTTCTTGGAAGGCCTCTTCTCGTTTATTTTTAATGGATGGCAAACACACGATCACAATCAAGATCAACGAGGCCAGCAACAATCCCGCTGATAAGGGACGTGTGGCAAATGTCATCCAATCCCCGCGCGAAAGCAGCAACGCGCGGCGTAGGTTTTCTTCCATCATAGGCCCCAAAATGAAGCCCAAGAGTAATGGCGCTGCCTCGCATTTCAATTTGTAAAACACATATCCCAGCAAGCCAAAACCGGCAGCAACGTAAACATCAAAGTTGTTGTTGTTCAATGTGTACAAGCCAATACAACAGAACGACAATATGGCAGGGAAAAGCATTTTGTAAGGTACGGTCAGTAAGCGAATCCAAATACCAATTAAGGGTAGATTCAGGATCACCAACATCAGGTTACCAATCCACATAGAAGCAATCAAGCCCCAAAATAACTCAGGATTGCTTGTCATCACTTGCGGACCGGGCTGAATACCCTTTACCGTCATTGCGCCCACCATCAGTGCCATCACAGCATTAGGTGGTATTCCTAGCGTCAACATCGGTATAAAAGATGTTTGGGCACCGGCATTGTTAGCAGACTCTGGCCCCGCAACACCACGGATGTTGCCCTTGCCAAAGGCCTCTTCGTGCGGCTTCATGGGCATTTTCTTTTCGACAGTGTAGGCAGCAAAAGAAGCCAAAAGCGCCCCACCGCCGGGTAAAACACCCAATAGTGAACCTAATGTAGTACCACGCAACACAGCAGGGAAAGCATCTTTCACATCTTGTTTGGTGGGTAATAATCCCTTAACATCTTTTGTAAATACTTCACGATGCTCGGCAGGCATACCCAAGTTGGCAATAATTTCGCCAAAACCAAAAACGCCCATCGCAATGCATACAAAGCCGATACCATCAGTGAGTTCAGGTATGTCAAAGCTGAAACGCGGTACACCAGCGATCACATCGGTGTTAACCTGCCCCAGGAGTAAACCCAGAATAATCATGGCAATGGCTTTAATCAATGAACCTGAGGCCAATACAACCGCACCGATCAAACCCAACACCATCAAGCTGAAATATTCAGCAGGGCCAAATTTGAAGGCCAATTCGGTAAGTGGGGGAGCAAAAGCAGCAATGACAATAGTGCCAACGCAGCCCGCAAAAAATGAGCCTAAACCTGAAGCAGCCAGTGCAGCACCTGCACGACCACGCCTAGCCATTTGATAACCATCGATTGCAGTAACCACAGAAGATGACTCACCAGGCACATTAATCAGAATGGCAGTGGTTGAACCACCGTACTGAGCGCCATAGTAAATTCCGGCCAGCATGATCAGGGCAGGTGTGGCATCCAATGAGTAGATACTAGGCAATAACATGGCGATGGTGGCGATGGGCCCCAAGCCAGGCAATACCCCAATGAGCGTTCCCAAGATAGCGCCGAAAAACGCATACAGCAAATTTTGAAATGTCATTGCCGTATGAAAACCTAGCGCAAGATTAGATAGTAATTCCATGTTAGCTCCTTCAAGCAAAGAACGCCAAAGCTGGCCACATGGGAATGGTTAAACCCAGCCCCTTCACAAAAATAAGCCAAGAAGCCACTGTCAGGACAACCGAGCTAATCAACGCCGTAGTGAGGCGAAATTCATCACTGGCCCAACTGGAAAGCACAATCAAGAAAGGAAGTGTGATAACTAAACCGGCGCGAGGCAACAAAAAACCAAAACCCACCACTGCACCCAAAATAATCAGCAATGGGCGCCAAGCGATGTGCCCTATTAAATCACCGTCCTGTGCTTTAGAAGCCAAGGATTCCAATATGGTGGCCACCCCCAGCAAAGCTAAAATGATACCGAGGCCAAATGGAAAATAAGCAGGCCCTGGCCGTGCAGATGTTCCAAAACTATATTCTGTAGCGCCCCAAGCAAAGCCCACACCAATAGCCAGAAACATCACGCCAGACCATAAGTCTTTTTGACTTTTGATTTTCATGTGATTCCTTCAAATGTTAATTTAACACTTCATTTTATAAATTCGTAACAAATGAAATGTGTGGAAAACACGCATATTGCAACCCCCATGTTGCAAGCAATTAAATAGACGCCTTCCAAGAGCGCCAGAGCACATATGCACAAAGCACATACAAAACCAAAGCAAAGCAACGCTTGAGTTGCCGTGTACTGAGCTGATGAGCCACTTTAGCCCCCAGCGGAGCAACCAAAACACTGGTGACTGAAATGCAAAGTAATCCAGGCCAGTATAAATAGCCCCAAACACCATTTAATGGCGCTGGCTGACCCCATCCCGAAATGATATAACCTAGGGTATTAGCCAAAGCTATTGGAAACCCAAGTGCAGCGGTAGTAGCCACAGTGGTGTGCATAGATACATTACACCAGATCAAAAAAGGCGATGCTAAAAATGCACCTCCGGCACCCACCAAACCCGACACCACACCGATAACTGCACCGACCATGGTTCGCGCGTAAAGCGCAGGTAACTGGCGAGTGGGTTTAGGTTGTCGATTCAACAACATCTGGGTTGCTGAAAAAGCAATAAAGGCGGAAAAAATAAAACCCAACCATTGCCCTTTGAATAATGCAAATAGCCCAGCCCCCGTCGCAAGCCCTCCCGCAATCACACCTGGGGCCATACTTTGCACGATATCCCATCGCACAGCACCTTTACGATGGTGAGCTCTTAAGCTTGAAAGCGAGGTAAAAACGATGCAAGCCATCGAAGTGGCAATGGCAATTTTGAATGCTTCTGAGTTGCCAACCCCACGCTGTGTCAAAACCCAAAGCAAGAATGGAACGATGAGCGTTCCCCCGCCTACACCGAGTAGTCCTGCCATGAAACCTGCCACCCCCCCGAGTGCAATGAGTTCAACAACCAAATAAATATCAGGCATGGGGTTTTCAATAAAAGGGGGAGGTGTTCAGCAAGAACTGTGAGCCGCATTCCTGAACCCAAGGGTACAGGTGGGTGAGGTCAGCAAAACTTCGGGTTCATCTGACGCGAGACGATCACGCCCGTTTTGAATATTCCAAACCCAAGCTCAAAGAGCATCGGTTCAAGGAAATATAAAACTCACATGATCCCACTGAACCTGCACAGTTTATCCTCGATTCCGAATTACATCAACCTCTTAAAAAAATTGTGTTTGCTGTGGGGCCAACGTAGAGTCAATACGCTCAATCAGACCCCCAACATCCACGCCATTGAAATTCAAGGAATTGCCATCCATGGATGAAACAAAATTACCGGAACCACTAGGTTGCTGACTGAAGGAATCCTGCGTGTGCACGACAGCTTGGGATGTATTGGTGTTTGATCGCGCCTCAACCAACTGAAAGGCCAAATTAAGTGCTGCCAAAACCGCAATTTTTTCACGTGCCTTGACTCGACCGGCATCACGAATTGCACTCATTTCTGAGTCCACCAACGAAACAGCTTTTAACAGGTCATCTTGACCCCCATCAGGGCAGGTTAAAACGTAACTTTGTCCAAGGATGTTGACTTCAATAGGTTTCATGGTTTGAGGATGGTGAAGAGGTTTCGAGTGTGGGCAAACTTTCGAGCAGATGATGCATGCGAATCTGTACCTGCTTTAATTTGCTTCGTAGCGCAACACTTTCAGCTTGCGCCAAACTAAGTTCATTGCAAACACTGAGATGTTTTTTTTCGAGCTCTTGGTATCGTGCTAACAATTGCTCAATGCGGGCAACCAGTGGATGTGGATCGACCATGTTGTTGAAAAAGTACAATCGGTAAAAATGGCCTGCCCGGAGGGACTCGAACCCCCGACCTGCTGCTTAGAAGGCAGCTGCTCTATCCAGTTGAGCTACGGACAGCCTAGGATAATTATCACTCTAAATCACGTCAATTCATCTCAAAGCTCACTGGAATTTTCTGCTTGCATAGGATCAGACTAATTCAAATATTAAATTTTTCAATCATAAGCCTGCCTCATTCAGTGTACGCTATACCCCATTGCCAAATTTCGAATGGCAATATCACTCAACCCCCTTTTGGAGATGACAATGACAATCAAAGGTACCAAAACCGAGAAAAATCTGAAAGATGCATTTGCAGGCGAATCCCAAGCCAACCGTCGCTATTTGTACTTCGCAAACAAGGCTGATGTTGAAGGCCAGAATGATGTGGCTGCATTGTTCCGCTCTACTGCCGAAGGTGAAACTGGCCATGCACACGGCCACCTAGAATTCCTAGAGCAAGGCTCTGGAGACCCAGCAACTGGTCTGCCTATCGGTAGCAGCCGTCAAAATCTCATGGCAGCAGTGGCTGGTGAAACCCACGAGTACACCGACATGTACCCTGGCATGGCCAAAACTGCACGTGAAGAAGGCTTCGATGAAATAGCCGATTGGTTTGAAACGCTTGCCAAAGCCGAGCGTTCACACGCCAACCGTTATCAAAAAGCATTAGATGCTTTGGTCGATTAATTCTTAAACCGGTTGGGGGGGATACCCCCCAATCCGAGTTAGCTGACAACGCAAAATAACAAAACACTCACATAAAGGATTCATCATGAGCAAAGAAGGCAACCTAGAAGCTCCAACCAGGCATCCTGTTGATTGGCAAAATCCTGATTTTTATGATGAATCTAAATGCTTTGAGGAAATGGAGCGCGTGTTTGATATTTGTCACGGCTGCCGCCGTTGTGTAAGCCTTTGCCAAAGCTTTCCCACTTTGTTTGACTTAGTGGACGAATCACCTACGATGGAAGTCGATGGCGTCAATAAAAAAGATTACTGGAAGGTAGTAGATCAGTGTTATTTGTGTGATCTGTGCTACCTCACGAAATGCCCATACGTGCCTCCGCATGAATGGAATCTTGACTTCCCACACACCATGCTACGTGCCAAAGCCATCAAATTCAAAAATGGCGGCACCAAATTCAGCGAACGATTCTTGGCCTCTACCGATGTTCATGGCCAATTTGCAGGCATCCCCATCGTGGTGCAAACAGTCAATGCAGTGAACAAAACTAAGCTTGCTAGAAACATGATGGAAAAGCAACTCGGTGTGGATGCCCATGCATGGATGCCTGAACTTGCATCGAAACGCTTCCGCTGGAGTGCTGCAAAATCGGCCTCGCAAATGGTTACTAACGGAGAGAGAACCAAAGGCAAAGTAGCCATTTTCTCGACATGCTACATCAATTACAACGAACCTGGCATAGGTCATGATCTGCTTCGCATCTTGGATCACAACAACATTCCCTACGAAATTGTGGAGAAAGAATCTTGCTGTGGCATGCCCAAATTTGAATTGGGCGATCTCGATAGTGTGGCAAAAAGCAAAGAAAAAAACATCCCAGTACTGGCTCGTTATGCTCGCGAGGGCTATGCCATTTTGAGTGCGGTACCTTCCTGCACACTTATGTTCAAACAAGAAATCCCCCTGCTTTTTCCCGATTGCCCGGAGACTCAACTGGTTAAAGAAGCCATGATGGACCCCTTTGAGTATTTGATGCTAAGGCACCGTGATGGCTTACTCCAAACTGACTTTAAAGATGCTTTAGGTAAAGTTAGCTATCACATACCCTGCCACGGACGCGTTCAAAATATCGGTCGCAAAACTGAGGAAATGTTCAAACTGATTGGCACTAAAGTTCGGGTTGAACTCAATACCGTTGAACGTTGCTCGGGTCATGCAGGTACCTATGGGGTGAAAGTCGGCACTCATGCGATGGCCATGAAAATTGGTAAGCCTGTGTTCAAAGCCATGGCCAAAGATCAACCCGATGTGATCAGTAGTGACTGTGCACTAGCCGGCCACCACATAGCGCAAGGCATGACCGATGCCGGCACTCCGCCTGCGGCCTTAGAACACCCCTTGACACTGGTGCGTAAGGCTTACGGATTGCAACGTTAAA
>JAUMCS010000039.1:5485-14702 GCA_032122355.1 Burkholderiaceae bacterium | reverse complement strand
GCCAGCCATTCAAAAAGACAACCTACTCAGCCTTGAACGTTACGCCAAAATTCGGCAATCCAGCAAACCTGAGGCTATCGCCCACCGCAAAATCCGCACCGTGCAGTTGGGCGAACACATGACGCTGCAATTTGAGGATGAAACCACCATTCGCAGGCAAATCCAAGAGATGCTACACATCGAAAAAATTTTTGATGAAGAAGGCATTCAAAGTGAGATTGACGCTTATGCCCCCCTCGTACCGGATGGAACCAACTGGAAAGCCACCCTGCTGATTGAATATTCAGACCCGCACGAACGCAAACGCGAACTGGCTCGTCTCATAGGCGTGGAAGACCGTATGTTTGTGGAGGTCGAAGGCCACACAAGGGTATACGCCATTGCTGATGAGGATTTAGACCGCGAGAACGAGGAAAAAACCTCATCTGTACATTTTGTTCGGTTTGAATTTGATGATGCCACACGCCACGCCATCAGGGCCGGTGCAGCGGTTAAACTCGGCTGTGATCACCTGAATTACCCTGCTCATACCTTGATAACTGATCAAACCCTAGCTATGCTCGCAGGTGATTTACACGCTGATTGATATCTACTATATCCACTGTTACACATTCCTGCGAACAAAAAAAGGCTTCTTAACGAAGCCTTTTTTTATGCGTGTTGATTATAAACTTTGGTTTACAGCCAATACACCAAGAAGTACAAGCCCAACCAAACAACATCCACAAAGTGCCAATACCACGCAGCACCCTCAAAGCCAAAATGGTTTTCCGCCGAAAAATGACCTTTGTGTAAACGCAAGGTGATGAATAACAGCATCAACATCCCAACCAATACATGGAAACCATGAAAACCCGTGAGCATGTAGAAAGTGGAACCAAAAACACCCGAACTGAGCTTCAGGTTCAAATCACTGTAAGCGTGAAAATATTCGTAACCTTGAACACAAACGAAGGCTGCGCCCAAAAATACGGTAGCCCACATCCAACGCAATGTCTTGCCACGCTCACCGGCTAGTAACGCGTGGTGAGCTACGGTCAGGGTAGCACCCGAGGTCAATAACAAAGCGGTATTGATGGTAGGTAGTGGCCACGGCCCCATCACAGCAAAGGGCTCAACAGTACCAGCTGGAGAGGCCGTAATACCCACACCCGAACTCGGCCACAAGGCTTTGAAATCAGGCCAAATGATTTGGTGCTCTAGGTTGCCTAACATAGGTACAGAATGTACACGAGCCCAGTAGAGTGCGCCAAAGAAAGCAGCAAAGAACATCACTTCACTGAAAATAAACCAACTCATACTCCAACGGTACGATACATCAATGCGTTTACTGTAAAGGCCACTTTCACTTTCACGTATGGCGTCAGAAAACCATTGTTTCAAAACCACCGCCCACCACAACAAACCAAAAATCAGGCTGTACTTACCCCAAGTGATGCCATTGATCCACTGGCCAGCGCCTAAAATCACAAAAAATAGCCCAAAAGATGCCATCGCCGGATGACGGGATGGGCCTGGCACATAGTAATGGGGAGTTACCCCGGATGGTGTCGCTGCTGACATCTTATTTCTCTCCTCTATTCAAAACTCTAACAAAACCCTTACGCTAGTAGGCAATGCCCGGCTAGGCAGCCACACCACTATGAACCACCCATTGCACCAGGGCAACAATGGCCAAAACAAAAAGAATGGCAGCCAGTATACCTACCACGATCACATGCAAAGGATTGAGCTTTTGCACATCATGAGCGTAAGCACTAGATTGCCGTATACCCAAAAATGACCATGAAACTGCCTTCACGGTTTGCCAAAATGAGCCCTTGCGCGCAACGGCCTCTCGAAACTCTGAAAGTGAATCTTGGCTATCGTTCACAATGAAATCTCAGGGCGCGGCACAGCGGCGGATTTATTCACAAGTCCCTTACCCGGAACTTCAAAGAATGTATAGCTCAGTGTAATCGTATTGACATCTTTGGGTAGCTTAGGATCAATCACGAATACCACTGGCCATTCTTTGGATTCGCCCGGTGCTAATGTATATTCATTAAAACAAAAGCATTCCAGCTTGTTAAAGTGTGGGCTGGCTTGCTTAGGAGCATAACTGGGAATAGCCTGCGCCGCCATCGTTCTGTTTTGTAAATTTCGGAATTCATACATCACGGTAGCCATTTGACCTGGGTGCACTTGAATCGATCGTTGTGCAGGTTTGAAATCCCATGGACCGCGAGCATTAGCATCAAATTCAATAGTAATCAAACGCGATGTATCGACCTGACTGTTTTGGATGCCCGCCGACTTTAACCCTTGACTACCGAAGGTGCCAGATAAACCAGCCGCAGCTACGCGCTCAGATAATGAAAGCACGTTAATACCCAGTGCCGTACAAATAGCGTTGTAAATCGGAACCAATGCATAACCGAAACCAAACATCACCAGACACATCACCAACAATTTAGTCACCATTCGGCGATTGGCTATTTGCAACCACCTAGGTACTATGCTTTTTACTGACGATGATGAAGTATGGGGTTCAATCATAGTTCACACCCATCACGGACCCAATAAAACAATTTTCATCACAAAACCGAGCGCAAATATCAGAGCCACAGACAACAATATCCAGCCCAATCGACGATTAGCTTGACGTTGTTTGGAGCTGGATGACATAAAAATTTGCTCTCGGTTAAGGTGAAAGTTATGGGCGTATGTTCGATTAAAAATTAACCAATCACTTTAGTGGCAGTAATATCCAACTTGGGTGGAACTTCAAAGGTATGGAAAGGAGCGGGTGAAGGAACTTCCCACTCTAGGCCTTCTGCACCTTCCCAAGGCTTTTGCGGTGCAGGTGCGCCCTTACCGCGCATCATGGGCACAACGACAGCCAGGAAGAAGTAAACTTGCATCAAACCAAAGCCCAGTGCACCTACGGAAGCAATGGCGTTGAAATCGGCAAATTGCATGGGATAGTCGGCATAGCGACGGGGCATTCCTGCCAAGCCCAAGAAGTGCATGGGGAAGAAAGTGATATTGAAGAATATCAATGAACCCCAGAAATGTAACTTACCACGGAATTCGCTGTACATTACACCTGTCCATTTTGGGCCCCAGTAATACACTGCGGCGAACATGGAAAATAACGAACCCGCCACCAACACATAGTGGAAGTGTGCAACTACGTAATAAGTATCTTGCAATTGGATATCAATAGGGGCCATCGCCAAAATGAGTCCGGTAAAACCACCCATTGTGAATACAAACAAGAAACCCACGGCAAAAAGCATAGGGGTTTCAAAGGTCATGGAACCCCTCCACATGGTGGCTATCCAATTAAATACCTTCACACCGGTAGGTACCGCAATCAGCATGGTGGCATACATGAAAAACAGCTGCCCTGTCACCGGCATACCCGTGGTAAACATGTGGTGAGCCCAAACAATGAATGACAAAATTGCAATGGATGCAGTTGCATACACCATCGATGTGTATCCAAACAATTTTTTACGCGCAAAAGCAGGAATGATGGCACTGACAATGCCAAATGCAGGCAATATCATGATGTACACCTCAGGGTGACCAAAGAACCAGAAAATATGCTGGTACATCACGGGGTCACCACCACCGGCAGGATTAAAAAAGCTCGTACCGAAATGACGATCTGTCAGGGTCATGGTGATGGCACCAGCCAAAACAGGCATGACGGCAATGAGTAAGTAAGCAGTAATCAGCCAAGTCCAAGCAAACAATGGCATTTTCATCAATGTCATGTCAGGGGCACGCATATTGAGAATGGTGACGATGATATTGATGGAGCCCATGATAGAGGATGCGCCCAAGATATGCATCGCAAAAATGCCCGCATCCATAGAGGGGCCCATTTGCAAAGAAAGCGGAGCGTATAGGGTCCAGCCGGCAGCGGGGGCACCACCGGGCATAAAGAAGCTAGATACCAGCATCAATGCAGCGGGAATCATCAACCAGAAGCTGAAGTTATTCATACGCGCAAAGGCCATATCGGATGCACCGATTTGCAGGGGCAGCATCCAGTTAGCAAAACCCACAAAAGCCGGCATGATGGCACCAAACACCATGATCAAACCGTGCATAGTGGTGAATGAGTTAAATAACTCAGGATTCACATATTGCAAACCGGGTTGAAATAATTCAAGACGAATAAACAATGCCAACAAGCCACCAATCATGAGCATAGTGAAACTAAACAGCAAATAAAGCGTCCCGATATCTTTGTGATTGGTCGCAAAAACCCAGCGGCGCCAGCCAGTTGGGTGATCATGGGAGTGGTCATCGTGGCCAGCATGGCCGTTGTGATCTAAAACTGCACTCATGAGTGTTCCTTCAAGAAGAATGCGATATATAAAGATAAATTACTGACGAGCAGAAAGCACTTCGGCAGGCTGCACGATTTGGCCGGTTTGATTGGTCCAGGCATTTTTAGCGAATGTCATCACAGCGGCCAAATCAGTATCTGACAATTGCTTCCAAGCAGGCATTGCACCGTTATTTTGACCATTGAGCAACACCTTGATCATCTGAGTTTTGTCGGCATCCAAAACAACTGCAGAACCCACGAGTGCCTTGATAGGGCCGGCACCCATACCGCTGGCTTGGTGACAAGCTGCACAGTTGGCATTGTAGACCTTCTCACCGCGGGCGGCCAAATCTTGCAGTTGCCAAACTTTGTTGGGGTCATCGGCTTTGGCTGCTAATTTTTTCTTTTCGGCATCAACCCACTGGGCGTACTCCTCATCAGTGACAACTTTGACGTGGATAGGCATATAAGCATGCTCTTTGCCGCAAAGTTCAGCACATTGACCGTAGAAGTCACCCGTTTTTTCAGCACGGAACCAGGTGTCACGCACAAAACCCGGGATGGCATCTTGTTTCACACCAAAGGCAGGAACCATCCACGCATGAATTACGTCATTAGCCGTGGTGATAATGCGGATTTTTTTATTCACAGGAACCACCAATGCGTTATCTACTTTAAGCAAATAATCGTTGGTGGGTTGTGGCTTGCCAGAGTCAGACATAGCGCGGTGGCTGGCATCAAGGGTGGAAAAGAACTGTATACCCTCGCCTGGACCCTTAAGGTAGTCGTAACCCCACTTCCACTGGTAGCCAGTTGCCTTGATGGTGATGTCGGCATTGGTGGTGTCTTTCATGGACACCACAGTGCGAGTGGCCATGGCACCCATACCAATCACAATCAACATGGGAGCTAGCGTCCAAGCTATTTCAACCGCCACACTTTCGTGGAATTTTGCGGGTTTAAATCCTTTGGATTTACGATGCTTGAAAATAGAGTAGAACATCACTCCGAAAACACCCACGAATATCACCAAACAAATAATCAGCATGGCGATATGCAAACCCGACAATTCAGCCGCGATTCGAGTTACCGGTGGGTGCATATTAAGCTGGTTAACAGCAGGCCCACCCGGTAAGTTTTGCACTTGAGCAACAGCCTGTTGAACAGTAGTAGCTAGCAAACCGGCGAACCAACCGCCAAACGCCAAAATACGTGCGCGAGAAGTGCTGCAAGGTGTGGGAAATGAATACGTTTTCTTCATGATGCTATTTTCATGCCGATTTAAAAATTTCTCAATTGTAACGCACCTAGACTAGAAAATTAAGCATTTGGGCCTAGATGCCTGAATGCGACGTGAGCAACTTGTGCCCCATGCAGCTTACCCTCTTATAACTGATGAGCCGATAGCAAAACCACCGCCCGAGCTTCAATAGACTTACCCTCACCCACGGGCCCCATGCGTTCCGCCGTTTTGGCCTTGATATTGATTTGCGATACATCCACGCCTAAACACTGCGCAATACGCTCGCGCATAACCGGTATGTGCGATGCCATTCGCGGCGCCTGTGCAATGATGGTGCAATCGAGGTTATTGAATGCCCAGCCTTGTTCCTGCACTGCCCGCCAAGCTGTTTGCAGCAATTGGGCTGAATCAGCATTAGCATAAGCCGCATCGGTATCGGGAAAATGGCTACCAATATCACCCAGTGCGGCTGCGCCCAGCAGGGCATCGGTAATCGCATGCAATAAAGCATCGGCATCTGAGTGCCCCCACAGCCCATGGCTATGCGGAATATGTATGCCGCCCAATATCAATGGGCGATCAGGTACGAGGGCATGCGTATCCCAACCTTCACCCACGCGCAGCCGCGGTAAAACCATGCTCATCGTTGTCTCCTGATTTTAAGAGGTGTAACCCCATGCTTTAAACCGATGCTGATCATCGGGGCGGTGCTTGAAAACTTGAAAATACACATACTCAGGAGCCAAGTCTAGTCCACCGGGCCAAACGATAGTTTCCAATTCTTCATCCAATGCGACTTGTGCAAACTTTTCTATAGCCTTCAAGGCTTTAAAAACGCCCTGATCGACAATGCAAGATAAATCAGCCAGGCCAGACTCTCCATTGTTGAAACAAACACTAATCCGGTAGTCTGTGAGGTATTCCACCTTTTTGATAGACAAATTCATCAGATTACTCCAGAGGTTGTATGGGATGCGGCTGTTCAGCCTTGCTACATAAGTCCCAATCTTGAGCGAGCTCATTTTTGTGTAGTTCATACCACTCCATCACTAGTTTGAGCGCTCGAGGAGGAAATTTGCCCTCAACAATACCTGTTTCGATTTCTACCGTAATTTTAAATTCGCCATACTTGGCGTGGAAATGAGGTGGGGCATGATCATTCCAAAACATGGAAATCATGATGCCTAAAAAACGACTGATGACTGGCATGGTGGCCTCCTGTGGTCTTGGCGCTTATTCTAACTTTTGAGTACACACTTCAGGGAATTTTCCAGATGGGCGGCCATCTTGCTCACTCGTCTGCTTAGTAACACTTCTGCCATGTCAAAATCATCCGGATAGGTCACTTTAAAATTCTCCGAGGCGCCTGGCACCAAAATGGGGGAATAACCCAAGGCTTCAATAGCACTCGATTCATCCGTGATGATCTGGTTGTGGCCAGCTGCCTGCTCGAGCGCTTGATGCAGCATACCCCAGCGAAACATCTGCGGGGTTTGCGCAGCCCATTTGCCTTCACGATGGAGCGTAGCCGCTACCCGCGAAAGTGGCGTATCGCCCGACAGGGCAGGCAAAGCGGGAGCGGCAGATTTCAAGGTATCAGCTACAGGCATGGCCAACAACCCACCCACGGCATCAGCCTGACAAGCATCAATCAATCGGTTGATCCACTCGGGCCGTACCAAGCAACGGGCTGCATCGTGAACCAATACCCAATCGTGTGGCTGGCACCCCATTTGCTGCAAAACCTGAAGGCCCTTGCGCACGGTATCCGCCCGCGTGGCGCCGCCCTGATAACATACTTGGGTGCGTGGCAGCTCGGCTAGTTTTGCTGGGAAAAGTGTGTCGTCAGGGGCTAAGACCACCACAATGCTGTGCAAACGATCTACTGCTTGCAAGGCCCTTAATGAATGCTCCACCATGGGTTTACCAGCCACACTCACATATTGTTTCGGCAGCTCTGAACCCGCCCGTGCGCCCACCCCAGCGCAAGGCACCAATGCAAACATTCGTTCTGAATCTGTGGAATTCACGTTTTGAATTTTAAAATCTCCTTGTACACCCATCTTTTACTTGCCTAACTCTTCCCATGCAACTTCCTCAAATTGCCGCCGGCAAACGCTACACCCTGCCCCGACCACCTGGTTCGGCCGATGCGCTACAACTAGCCCAATTGGCCCTGCGTGAAAGCGCCCAAGGCGTGCCCGTCACCATCATTACTGCCGACCCCGCCGATAGCCAGCGGCTACTAGAAGAAATACCATTTTTTGCGCCGCAGCTGCGTTTAGCCGCTTTTCCCGACTGGGAAACTCTGCCCTACGACACTTTCAGCCCACATCAAGATTTGATCTCAGAGCGATTGGCTACATTATGGCGCTTATTGAGTTTACGCGATGTGGATGTGTTGCTGCTGCCCGCCAGCACCGCTTTGAGCCGGCTTGAACCCCCTGCGTTTTTAGCTGCCACCACCTTTGAATTCAAACAAAAGCAAAAGCTCAATGAAAGCGCCCTCAAAGGACAATTGGTACTGGCCGGCTATCAGCATGTAAGCCAAGTGGTATCGCCAGGAGAGTATGCCATTCGAGGAGGCTTGATTGATTTATTTCCCATGGGCTCGGCGGTGCCGTATCGGATTGATTTGTTTGATGATGAAATTGATTCGATTCGCACCTTTGACCCCGACACGCAACGCAGCTTGTTTCCCGTACCCGAGGTGCGCTTACTGCCCGGGCGTGAATTTCCATTAGATGAACAAGCCCGAACCCATTTCAGAACCCGCTGGCGAGAGCTTTTTAGCGGTGACCCCAACCGCTGCCGGATTTATAAAGATATGGCCCAAGGTATCACCACCGGCGGCATTGAGTACTATTTACCTTTGTTTTTTGAGCAAACCGCCACGATTTTTGATTACCTCAAGCCCGTGGCCCGTTCAGATGCAGCCCATACTCAGCCCAGCACCATGCTGGTGCTGCACGGCGAGGTGGATGAGGCCTTGCAACATTTTTGGCAGGAAACACGCGAGCGCCATCGTTTTTTACAGCACGACCCCGAACGCCCGATATTGCCCCCCCAGGATTTATTTTTATCGGTGGAGGAATTTTTCCAAACTTGCCAACCCTACCCTACCCTGAGTTTGCGCGGTACTGCCCCCACAGATTGGGTCCGCCCATTAACAGGCTTGCAGGTTGATCGCACGGCTGAGCAACCACTTGAGCGTTTGCAGCAACATATTCAATCGCAACCCAGCAACAGCCGTATGCTTTTGGCCGCAGAAAGCGAAGGCCGGTTGCAAAGCCTGCGCGAATGGATGCGCGACCACGGCCTAGAGTTGGCTCAGGCCGATTCACTGGCTGCATTTGAGCAAGGCACTGATCGCGTGGGTATGGCGGTTGCCGTATTGGCTCAGGGCTTTCGCTGGATAAGCCCCGAGCACGGCACGCTGGACATTGTGACCGAAACCGAGCTGTTTGCCCATGTGCCCGCCACACGCCGGCGCCGCAAACAAGAGCAAGTGAGCAATGTGGATGCCTTGATCAAAGATTTATCCGAGCTCAAATTAGGTGATCCGGTGGTACACGCGAATCATGGCATCGGGCGCTATCGGGGCTTAATAGCGATGGATCTTTCAAACGGGCAAGATGGTGGCGCAT